>NZ_SCOH01000038.1 GCF_005503445.1 Chitinivorax sp. B
TCACCATCCAAGGCGTTCAAGCGACGCTGTGCGGCAAGGCTAACCGGGTCACGGGCAATAAGTGCCGTGGGACCAGATCCATTCAGTCCAATACCGCCCGCCCTGTTTGGAACAAACGCTGCAATTCGATTGCAGCATGGGCTGCCAGCATGACTTCACCTGGCAATTGGGCCAGCCAGTCTTGCGGGACGTGCAATAGCGCTGGGTGGGAAAATGGGTCGTGAAATTCGCCGTGGCGAATGAAGGTAACAGCTGAAAATTCGGAGTGGCGTGCCCATTTGAAATGAAAGGCCCCCATGTTGGCAGAAAAGTGATTGCTAGCTGCTTTGGGTGGGCTGATGTCATATGTTTCACATAGTTGGTGGATCAGGGCCAGTTCTTGGGCATATGGCAGTATTCGGTTCAAATAGGCAATATGGCTGGCCCGGCTGGGTGTTCGTACTGGTTCGAATGGGCGTGCATGTACTTCATCATTCAATAATCTGCGGTCTGGGTGGTCACGAAATGGTGTCAAACACACTTTTGGCACGGCTGCATTCATGCAATGTTCTCCTGGCGCAATAGCACCTATTGAAGTTCAACAGCAATCAATTGAAACGGCCGGGCGCAGGATGACGTGCCCATACCTCAAATGATGAGGTGATGATTTCGCTGCCGGAATGCGGCAGGGCAGAAGGTGGTGAATAAGCCGATTGGCATCTGCTCGTATCTTACCTCAGGTACCATGTCAGATCGAACGGCAATGTTTAATCGGCATTCGACCATGGCAAGTGCTATTTGGGCTTCATGGTGGATTGACCCAGTCAAATGACGTGATTCGCCATTCACCTAGAACGGCATTGCGAGCTTGCTGACTAGCTGAGCGTACTTGATATGCCGACAAAGAAAAACCCCAGGGCATGCCCTGGGGTTTCGCGTGATGAAGTCATTTCCGCCCGCAGCAGGCAGAACGATTTACATATTACTCGCCTTTGCGGGTTTCAATCTGCACCAGTGGCTCGCTGCTGCCACTTTCTATATGACTGGCGCGGTGACTGCGTTCAGCTTTGTGTACTGCATCACCTTCAACAACAGTAGGGGCAGCTCCTCGGTCGCCAGCCTTGGTTTCGATTTGTACCAGTTCAACCACCTCATTGACGACCGGACGTGCGGCTTGGCGGCGGCGGCGTGGAGCCGGTGTTGCAGCCGGGTCAGCCTGTGATACTGACTCCGTAACGGGTGTGGACTTGGTGGCAACCTGAACCAGACCGACCGTTTCCGGGGATGCAACTTCAATCGCAGACTGACGCGGTACCGGTTGGGTCGATTGAAATGCCGCAGGCACTTCAATATCTGGTGTTGGTGCAGGGCGGGTAGGTTCTTGCACGACCACCGGTGTTGTCTCGACAGGTGCAATGGTGACAACAGGCGTGGGCACTTCTACCACAACGGGTTTGGTTGGCGCTGCCGCCACTGCTGTCGGTATTGGCGCAGGGGTTACCGGAGCCGCCGGTGTTTCAGCTTGAACTGGTTTGACGGCCACAGGCTCTACCTCAAGCACTGCCGTGCGAGGAACTTCAACTGGTGCAGAAACAACCACAGGTTGTGGTGCTGGTGCTGAAATCACTGTGGCAGAAGTAGCTTCCACCATGGGTTGTGGAGCAGGTTGTTGCTCGACAATGCCTTCCTCTGATGTGGCTTCTTCTCCTGTAATACGCGTGCTTTCCGGACGACTTTCATCACGGCGATCACGGCGGTTGCGACGACGACGGCCGCGACCTTCACTGGCTTCTTCCTGTGCTAGGGGCACGTCCGTGCTCAGCTCACCTTCAAGTGCCGGCAAAGCTGCTTCCGGAGGAGTCTGTTTTGGCGGGCGTGGAGGCTTGGGCTGTTGCTGACGCCCACCTTGCTGCTGGTTTCCCTTCTCTGGGCGCTCTGCAGCTGCAATTTCCTTGGCTTCTTTGCGTTCCGTCTGTTCCCGGCGTTCCTGCTGGTCACGCTGGGGACGCTGACGTGATGCCTGATCTTCTTCAAAGCGTGGCTTATTGCTGGTACGTGACTGGCGATCACCTTCCTGGCGATCCTGACGGTCACGACGTTCACCTTTGTCGCTGCGTTCCTGACGCTCTCCACGTTCTCCACGTTCTTGCTGCGGTTGACGTTCGGTCCGTTCATTTCGCTCAGTGCGATCACCACGCTCGTTACGGCGATCACGCCGCTGTTGCTGCTGCGGTTTGGCTGCGACAGGTTTGACTTCAACAACCGGCTCTACCGGTTCGCCTCGGAACCAATTCAGGATTCGGCCAATCAGCCCTGGTTTGCTTTCGACTTTTGGCTCCGCCGCAACGGGTGCTGGCTGAGCCGGAGTAATGCCTTTGACGGCTGCTTCCTGGCGTTGTGGCTTGGCCTTTTCCTGACCATGCTTGTAAGCGTCTTCTTCCGCAGAAGGCATTTCCATCATCTTGTAGGATGGTTGAATGTCTTCAACATTGTTCAGATCATCATTGCGCAGGCGGTTGATGGTGTAATTTGGCGTTTCCATGTGGATGTTAGGAATCAACACCACACTGACCTTCAGCCGAGCTTCAATGGCATAGATCTCAGCGCGTTTTTCATTCAACAGGAACGTTGCCACATCCACGGGTACTTGTGCGTGAATGGCAGCGCTGTTTTCCTTCATGGCTTCTTCCTGAATGATGCGCAGGATGTGTAACGCCGAAGATTCGATGCCACGGATGAAACCTGTACCGTGGCAACGTGGACACGGGATATGGCTGGTTTCGCCCAGGCTGGGCTGCAGACGCTGACGCGAGAGTTCCAGCAAGCCAAAGCGCGAGATCTTGCCGATCTGCACCCGAGCACGATCATGGCGCAATGCATCTTTCAGACGGTTTTCGACTTCGCGCTGGTTTTTGCTACTTTCCATATCGATGAAGTCGATGACGATCAAGCCACCCAAATCACGCAGGCGTAGCTGGCGAGCGATTTCGTCGGCTGCTTCCAGATTGGTACGCAGCGCAGTTTCCTCGATATCGGATCCTTTGGTCGCCCGTGCCGAATTGACGTCGATAGATACCAGGGCCTCGGTGTGATCGATCACGATGGCACCGCCTGAAGGCAACGGTACATCACGGGAATAGGCAGTCTCGATCTGATGCTCGATTTGGAAACGCGAGAACAATGGCACATCATCGCGATACAGCTTGACACGGTTGACGTTGCCAGGCATTACGTGGCTCATGAACTGACGAGCCTGTTCGTAGATGTATTCGGTATCGATCAGGATTTCGCCGATATCTGGCTGGTAGTAGTCGCGAATGGCACGAATTACCAAGCTGCCTTCTTGATAGATCAGGAAGGGACCGGACTGTGATTTAGCCGCATTTTCAATGGCAGTCCACAACTGCAATAGGTAGTTCAAGTCCCATTGTAGTTCTTCCAGATTGCGGCCAATGCCGGCGGTACGCGCGATGATGGACATGCCGCCAGGGACTTCCAGCTGACCCATCAACTCGCGCAGTTCATTGCGTTCTTCGCCTTCGATTCGGCGAGATACACCGCCACCACGAGGATTATTTGGCATCAGCACGAGGTAGCGGCCAGCCAGCGACACAAAGGTAGTCAAGGCAGCGCCTTTGTTACCGCGCTCGTCCTTTTCCACTTGCACGATTACTTCCATGCCTTCACGCATTACGTCCTGAATACGTGCGCGACCACCTTCATAGTCACCTTGGAAATAGGAGCGGGCGATTTCCTTGAATGGCAGAAAGCCGTGGCGCTCTGTGCCATAGTCGACAAAGGCGGCTTCGAGGCTGGGCTCAATGCGGGTGATGATACCTTTGTAGATATTACTCTTGCGCTGTTCCTTGCCGACAGTTTCGATGTCGAAGTCGATGAGTTTTTGCCCATCGACAATGGCAACCCGGAGCTCTTCAGCTTGGGTCGCGTTGAATAACATACGCTTCATGGTCTTTTTCTAGTGTCCATGCGCGCCTTGATGCAGTGTGGCGATTGTACCGATCTGATGGCCAAACAAGGCCCATACAGAACCAGTAGGCCCTTTGCTGCCCGGTATGCGAATGGCAATACGCGGTCGCAGGCGACGAGGGCGATTGAGCCTGACAAACAGGCCAAACAGGGAAAGCGGTGCATCACGCACGGCATGACACGGCAGACAGATTCCGATCGCCAGCAACGAGATTGCGTTTGCAACTGACAGGCGCATAACGCAGTCATCGAATTAAAAATAAAGAACATGCACAAAGGCTAGGTGACGGCTGGCTTTGCCAAACTTTGGGGGATCGGCGGAATTGTTTCTGGCGTGTGTGGTTACATCCCGCAATCTTGCATTAATCAATCATTCGTCAACGCTGCCACGTTGGGCAACGCCGGAAAATCCACAGTGCTTAAAGCGCGCAAATCAATTACTATCACTACTTTTTTGGGTGAGTGACTTAACCGTCTTCACGTAAACTGCACGGCAAACCCGGTTGCCGGCTTGGCGTCTAGATACCGCCCCGCGATGCGTCGCGGAAAGCAGATCAGGGGAGCATTCAACCCTTCATCTGCCGGCTGGCACTGTCTGCAAACGCCGGGCGCCGGAGAACACCGCACAATCAATCGCAACCAAATCGGACAGGCTCTTGGCCTGATAACCCAATCTGCTGCGGTTTAGCGCGTGTGGCGCCGCTGCCAACCTGTTGACAGCCTAAGCAGTATAAGCAATATGTCAGACATTCGCAAAGATTCCGTCACCATGGTGACCGTGGCCGAGGATGGCGATGGCCAACGCCTCGATAACTATTTGATGCGTCTTTTGAAAGGTGTGCCGAAGAGTCACATTTACCGCATCATTCGCAGTGGCGAGGTACGGGTCAACAAAGGCCGTGCCCAACAAACCGATCGACTGAAGATCGGTGATGTGCTGCGGATTCCGCCCATTCGCCTGGCTCAGCAAGAAGGTCAGCCCAATGCGCCCGTTCATGTACAGAAAGTCGATTTCCAGGTTCTATTTGAGGATGATGCAATGTTGGTCATCAATAAGCCTGCTGGTATGGCCGTGCATGGTGGGAGTGGTATCAGCCGTGGCGTGATTGAACAGCTCCGACTGCAGCATCCTGATTACAAATTTCTTGAACTGGTTCATCGCCTGGATCGTGAAACATCCGGGGTATTGTTACTTGCCAAGAAACGGTCTGCATTGGTCGCTTTACATGAGGCAATTCGTGATAACGAGACAGATAAGCGCTACCTGACCATGGTGAAAGGTCGTTGGACCAACCCGCGTCAGAGCGTCAAGTTGCCGTTGCTGAAGTATTTGACTGCTGAGGGCGAGCGTCGTGTATCAGTCAATCATCAGGATGGTCAACCCTCACATACCGTTTTCAACCTGATCAATGGCTGGGAGCAGTACACACTATTGGAAGCCGAACTGAAAACGGGACGAACCCACCAGATCCGCGTGCACCTGTCACATTTAGGTTTTCCGATTTTGGGTGACGACAAGTATGGCGATTTTCCGCTCAACAAGCAGTTGGCGCGTGAAAACCTCAAACGAATGTTCCTGCATGCCTGGAAGCTGACCTTGCGTCATCCATTGAAGGGTACGCCAATGGTATTGCAGGCGGATTTGCCGGCTGATCTGCAAGCGTATGTCGCTAGTCTTGGCCAGCCACTCAGATAAGAAGGTGGATTGATGCCAAAACGTTATGATTTGCTGGTGTTTGATTGGGATGGTACGTTGATGGACTCCACGTTGAGCATCGTGCGTGCCATTCAACATGCTTTTCGTGATGTGGGGTTGCCATCCCCGTCCGATGAGCTGGCAAAACATGTAATCGGGCTGGGGCTGTCGGATGCCATGCGTTATCTGGACCCTGAATTGTCTGACGAGATATTGCGGCAATTGGTAGACGCATATCGTCACCATTATTTAGCACAGCACGCGTATATTGAGTTGTTTGAGGGTGTTGCTGAGGCGCTTGTACGTTATCGTGATGCGGGGTTTCTACTCGCGGTGGCAACAGGTAAGAGCCGCCAGGGTTTGAACCGTGCGCTGCAGACCGTCGGGATGGAAGGTATGTTTGACGTGACGCGTTGTGCGGACGAGACTTTCTCGAAACCGCACCCAGCCATGCTTGAGCAGATCATGACCTTTACCGGGATGGATGCCCGGCGTACCTTGATGATTGGTGATACTTCACATGACCTGTTGCTGGCACACAATGCACGAACGGATGGCTTTGCTGTCAGTTACGGGGCTCACCCACTGGAAGCGCTGCTGGTGCACCGGCCGGTTGGGGTTGCCCATACCTTCGCGGAACTGGATGAATGGCTGACACAGAACGCCTGATCTGTCGTGCAGATGAGTTACAGAATGGCAGACATGGCAAGCGTTTTCAGGTGACCTTGTATGGACAAACCCGGAATGCGTTTGTGATTCGTTGGCATGGCAAGGTGTATGCTTATATCAATGAATGCCAACATGTGCCCATCGAATTGGACTGGAATGAAGGCGAGTTTTTTGATTTATCAGGATGCTACCTTGTATGTGCCACCCATGGCGCATACTATGCTCCGGATAATGGCTACTGCCTGGGGGGGCCGTGTAAAGGACGGTCGCTGGTGAAACTTTCGGTAGTAGAGCATGACGAACAGGTTTTTTGGATAGACGAGACGACACATGGCTGAGAGTGGTAACAATTGGGAACGCGATACGCTGGAAAAGCTTTTGCTGGCAACCATCAAGGAGCAGCGTAAGGCGCGTGGTTGGAACATTTTGTTCCGTTTCATGACCTTTGGCATGATGTTTCTGGTCTTTGCCGCAGCGATGGGATGGTTGTCCGGCAGTAAGGATGCGGAAGGTCTGGGAGGTTCGCACACCGCTGTCGTGGAGATGTTCGGAGAGATTGCACCAGGTAGTCGGGCAAGTGCTGACGTGGTGATGGAGGGCCTGCGAAACGCTTTCAAGGACAAAAATACTAAGGGTGTGATTCTGCGCATCAACAGCCCAGGTGGCAGCCCCGTTCAGGCAGGCCAGATCTTTGATGAGATTCGTCGTTTGCGCGCTCGTCATCCGGCGATTCCAATCTACACTGTAGTCGATGATATCTGTGCATCTGGCGGGTACTATGCGGCGGCGGCAACGGATAAAATTTACGTCGACAAGGCCAGTTTGATTGGTTCGATTGGTGTGTTGATGAATGGTTTTGGTTTCACTGGTGCAATGGAAAAGCTGGGTGTTGAGCGTCGTTTGCTGACTGCTGGTAAGAACAAAGGCTTCCTTGATCCATTCTCGCCCATGAACGCCGAACAACAGACCTTTGCCAAGGAAATGCTTACCCAGATTCACCAGCAATTCATCGACGTTGTTCGTCAGGGGCGTGGCAAGCGCTTGAAAGATGATGAAAACACCTTTTCGGGTTTGATCTGGAACGGTGAGCAGGGTATCAAGATGGGCCTGGCGGACGGTTTCGGTTCAGTGGATTCCGTAGCACGTGACGTGATCAAGGTTGAAAAAACCGTTGATTTCACACCGAAGGAAAACTGGGCAGACCGCTTTGCCAAGAATATCGGTACCAGCGTTGCTGATCATTTGCCTTTGTCACAATCTGGTCTGCAATTGCGTTGATGTAGAACGGCCGGCAGATCATACCTTGTCCGCATGATCTGCCGATCTTGTCTTGCGAGGTGGTGCGGGCTACAGTCAGCGTATAGTTGGTCATTCGGGAATGCCATGCATGGCTCGCCGTAAAAGACACGAAGAACACGAAAATCACGAACGTTGGCTGGTATCCTACGCTGACTTCATCACTTTGCTATTTGCCTTTTTTGTTGTGATGTACGCGATCTCTCAAATCAACGAGGGGAAATACCGTGTGCTTTCCGATTCCCTGATTCAGGCTTTTCGTAATCAGCCCGCCAGCTCCATGCAGACGCAGACGGGATCGATTACCGGTTCTGCCGGCGCCATGGTGCAAAAGGGCGCGGTCATGACTGGTACCCCACCTAAAGTTCAAAGCGCTCAGCGTAAGGCGCAAGAGCTGAAAATGCGCAATATGGCGACTGATGTACAGAAAGTGCTGGCGCCACTGATCAAAGAGGGGCGTGTTCGGGTCACTGAAACCCCCCGTGGTATTGCGGTCGAGATCAATGCCAGTGTGTTGTTTGCATCGGGTCAGGCAGATCTACAGCTTGCTTCCATTGAAGCGTTGACAGAGGTTGGCCGACTCTTGGCTGTGGCTGATAATCTGGTACTGGTTGAGGGGCATACTGATCCGGTGCCGATCAATTCCATACAGTTTCCATCCAATTGGGAGTTATCCGGTGCCCGTGCGGGCAGTGTGGTACGGCTGTTTGTCGAAGCGGGCGTCAATCCGCTGCGTATGACGGTGATTGGTCGTGCGGATACCCGCCCGGTGGAAAATAACGCGACAGAAGAAGGGCGAGCGCGCAATCGCCGAGTCACGATCAATATTCTGGCGGAAAACCGTGAACAGATTACTGAGCTGCCTGAATTCAAACTGACACCTTCCGAACCTGCGAGCCCGTAGTTCAGCCAATTGGTTGTTTGCAGTTTTGACAAAAAAGTTTCGTACTAGGCTGTTGATGCCCCTCCTTTTTCTTCGTAAGATGGAGGGTTTTTTATTTTAGGTGTCATCGCTAGTTGAGCGATGTTGGTTCCTAAAATTGGCTTTCAACAAGGGTCCATTTTGCGCGAATATCAGGAACTGCTAAGCCGGGTTTTGGCAACAGGCGTTAGAAAAACTGACCGTACTGGCACGGGTACGATCTCAATATTTGGTTATCAGATGCGGTTCGACCTGCAAGCAGGTTTCCCGCTGCTGACGACCAAGAATGTCCATCTCAAATCTATCATTCACG
Source organism: Chitinivorax sp. B (assembly GCF_005503445.1). Classification (NCBI taxonomy): domain Bacteria; kingdom Pseudomonadati; phylum Pseudomonadota; class Betaproteobacteria; genus Chitinivorax; species Chitinivorax sp. B. Next base: position 8,863 of record NZ_SCOH01000038.1, read on the forward strand.
AGCTGCTGTGGTTCCTGAGGGGCGATACCAATATTGCCTATCTGAAAGATAATGGCGTTACTATTTGGGATGAGTGGGCCAATGAAAACGGCGACCTCGGCCCGGTATATGGCTCGCAGTGGCGTAATTGGCCTGCTGCGGATGGCCGCCATATTGATCAGATCACGCAAGTGATCGAGCAGATCAAGCGGACACCGGACTCACGTCGATTGATCGTATCAGCATGGAATGTAGGTGAGATTGAGCAGATGAAACTGCCACCTTGCCATGCTTTTTTCCAGTTCTATGTGGCTGATGGCAAGCTGTCGTGTCAGTTATATCAACGTAGTGCGGATATTTTCCTGGGTGTTCCCTTCAATATTGCCAGTTATGCGCTGTTGACTATGATGGTGGCACAGGTATGCGGTTTGCAAGCTGGAGAATTCATCCATACCTTGGGTGATGCGCACATCTATCTGAATCACACGGAACAAGTGCAGACGCAGCTGGATCGTACACCGCGTACATTGCCAACGATGTGGATCAACCCAGAAGTGACAGATATCTTTGCGTTTACCTATGACGATTTCCGGTTGGAGAATTATGACCCTTATCCAGCCATCAAAGCGCCGGTGGCAGTATGAGTGGCGAATTCGATCACATTGTCTGGCGCTCTCCAACGGGGGAGATCTTGTCCTGCGTGGAAAAGATCAAAGTCATGCGCGAAAATCTCGAAGAATTGAAGCAAATGGCGCAGGATGCAATGGAAGATGCATTGCTGATGGGCGGTGACGAGCACCAGGTACGCCAAGTGTTGCATGAACTTGTCGATAGCCTGATCAACCCTTATCCGGATGCAGAATGATGGCGCCTGTTCTCTCGCTGATTGCTGCGATGGCACGCAATCGTGCCATCGGCATTGAAAACCGTTTGCCTTGGCGCTTGCCAGAAGACCTGCAGTACTTCAAACGTGTGACTATGGGTAAGCCAGTCATCATGGGGCGCAAGACTTATGAATCGATTGGGAGGCCGTTGCCGGGACGAACCAATATCGTGATTACCCGTAGCTGTGAATGGCGGGCTGAGGGTGTCGTGGTTGCCCATTCAGTACAGGATGCGTTGTCACGCGTGGGTGATGTGAGTGAGGTATTTGTAATCGGCGGGGCCGAGTTGTATGGCCAGGCTTTACCACAAGCCGATCGGCTGTATTTGACGGAAATCGGTACCGATTTTATTGGGGACGCGTATTTTCCTGAAGTTGATATGTGTGGCTGGCATGAGGTCAAACGTGAGTCATTCCCAGACGATGGGCGGGGATTCGGTTATGCCTTTGTGCAGTACCATCGATGCTAAGCAATTGTAAGGGTTTGCTGCTTTACAGTGGTTGATGGATTGTGCTTCAAGTATCTATGGTGTGTACCGAGCCAGTCGGCAACTTCATGCCGACTGGCTGGTTATGCACTAGCGGTGATCTATTCAAAGCCGATCAGAAGCGCCAACCCAGCTTCACGCTGGCGCTTGGTATGTCACCTACAGTATCCGCTTCAGCTGCGATGTTCAACAGTCCCAGATTCAAGTTGCCACCCATCAACAGCTTTGCTTTGTTGACCTTCTCGCTGGTCAGGTTGTGGGCGTTGGTATCCGTTTTGCTCCACACATAGCCTATGCCCACATAGGGGGTGAATAGCGTCAGCGTTTTCGAGATCAGCAGCTCAGCACCAGCACTACGGAATTTCAGACTGTTGTTGCCCTGAGTGGTACTGGCCGAGAGTCTGAGTCCAACCGCAGGGGTGGCCAAGCCACCTTCAACCAATGCATAGCGGGCTTCTGCACCAATCAGATTGGTATCTGCATCAATCACCTTGCCAAGTGATACGCCCAGGTCTAGCCCCATCGGGAGTCCTTTATGCAGATGAAGTCGAGGTATCAGTATTGAATTCAATATCTTGCCATCATTGGCGCGCTTCCAAAGATCATCATGCTTGGCATCGGTATAACTCAGTCCGACACCTACATCAAAACCCAATAGGCCGAGGGGTGTAGCTGGCGTAACGCCGCGGTAGCTATAAGCGGCAACGGCATCTTCTGCCAGTGAGCGAAATTCCCGCTGATTCAGATTGCCCATGGTGTTCAGATTACCGGCCAATACCGGCAGTGTGGCGCTCATGCTGAGCAGCGCCAAAGTAAATCGAATTTTCATGCTTGATGACATCCAAAAAGAAAGTGCATGTGTATAGCATCCACAACATGTGGAGTGAATATTGGCATGTGGTTGGAACAGTGTGCCCGATCGGGCACGGTCTTTAGTGGTCATGAACCACGTTAGCACGCATCTTGCTGGTATAGGTACTACATGTGGGCCATGGAGGCGGTTTGAAGGGTGGACAGATCGTATGCTAAATGGTTTCAGGATTGATCAATTTGATTGAAAGTAACACCGGTTCTAAGGTAGTTGATTTTCAGTTTGAAGTGGTATCTGACATTGTCGAGGTGGGGCGTTTTCGGATCAGGCTTGCACCAAAAACGGTAGCGATCAGGATGCCAGCACCTACACCCAATGCCAGATAGGGTGGTGAGTCCGCCCCCTGGATTGTGTTCGCCGTCTTGAGCTGTTTGTCGGCCACAGCTGCTGTAGCTGGTTTGCTACCGGGTAAATTGATAGCAGCTTGAACGGTGGCTGCCAAGGAGGTGCTACGGTTGTGTTGTTCTGCCAATTGCTTGCTGAGGCTGGCAATTTTTTCTTCCAATTCTTCCACTTTGTCTTTCATGGCAAGTAACTGGGCGGTTTTGTCATCTGGATCGGTTACAGATTTGTCGGTGGACGGGCTATCACCTTTGCCAGGTATGCTGGTATCAATTTGGGTTGCACTGAGCTTGACCTGAAAATCAGGCTGGCTGCTGATGCGAGGTACTCGTTCAGACTTACCTGCTTCTGGTAACTTGGCTGGTGCTGGGGAGGCCGATGGTGCTACAGCGACTTGAATCGATTCTGCTAATGGCAATACGTCTGGAATCAACAGTTCGTCCCCAATGCGGATCTGGTTCGGGTTTATCAGTTTGGGGTTGACTGCAATAATCGCTTTCTCCAATTTTCGCTGCTTGGTGCCGTTGTTTGGTTCAAAGCGTTGCGCAATTCGGGCAATTGAATCACCTTTTCGCACCTTCCAGGTTTCTCCTCGGCCAGCCACTACTGGTGCAGGTTCTTGAGTGATCGTGGTGGAATCAGTTTTAGGCAGTAGTTTCAAGACCGGCAAGAATACCTGTTGGGAAGGAACGGATAGAGTATCGCTTGCTTCCTTGTCCGGAGGTGGTGGGTCAAGGAAAAACGTATACTCCCGAACCGATTCACCACCATGCTCGCAATGTGAACGAATGCGCAACATCGAGACTGGCTCAGTCATGGGGTGAGCCGTGCTTAACACCAGCGTGCCCCGCTCGGCATTGCCTTCTACATTCAGAGTCGGATAGACAGCAGGAAAGCCACTTTCGTTCGTACCGCTACGGTCGACACTGAAGCATTGCGACAGCTCTTTTTCCGACGCCAAACTGAGCTGCTTGAATGGGATGTAGGCATCCAGCCGCTCACCCAGGAACGACCGTACTTGTAAGGCGCCCAAACCCGTTGCGTGAACAGGTGAACACAGCAACCAACCAGCAAGCGACGTGACAGCCAGAAATGCAAAAGTGGGGCGCATAGGGTTCTGCAATATGGTTTTCTCGGATTATAGCGAGAATCGCCTGGCTGTCAGTGTCGAACTGATCTACGTACATGGAGTTACTGTTGAAGATGCGAATGCAAACAGGATGTATTAGTGCTGGTTAAATAATAAATTTAATTAAATCAAATGGGTGGGTGCGTGAGTGATCGTAATGGCCAGGTTTCTTCATATTTCATTGTGAAATGGATTTCAGGATATGTAGCTTTAGAATCCATGTATTCGAACAAGCGCTACATGAGCTACAAAGAAAAGGAACTACTCGTTTCGGCGAGTGGGAATGAGGAGCTATATTGATGAGCTACTCGACCATATCACCATCGATATATTGCCAATAACCATCTACTTTGCGAAATCGACTGGTCTCGTGTAGCTTGCCAGCACGTCCATTGACTTTATAACGGGCGATAAACTCGACCTCACCCACGTTCTCGGTTTCACTGCTATGCTTGATTTCCAGTCCAATCCACTTGGTTGGTGGGTTGTCATTCAGATCCAGTTCGGCAGGACGAGTGGTAGCATGCCAGCTGGACTGCAAATACGCTACATTCCGTAATGTGTAAGCGGTGTAGCGCGAACGCATCAGGGCTTCAGGCGTGGGGGCTGGCATGCCCTGCAGCAATGGCTGGCAACAGTTGGTTAGGGAAAGACCACTGCCACAGGGGCATGGCTGAGGTTGCTTGGCCATATCAGCCGCCTGCCAGTTTGACGATAAAGCCGCGTTTTTCCAACTCTGTCTTGAGTAACTCACGATGATCACCCTGAATTTCCACAATACGGTCTTTCACCGCTCCACCAGTACCGCACTTGCGCTTCAGGTCTACTGCCAGTTGTTTGAGGGCATTGTCGTCCAGCAAGAAACCGGTTGCTGTCGTGACCGTTTTACCCCCTCTACCCCCGGTTTCGCGTCGTAGACGGATGACACCGTCACCGCTGGGAGGGGCAGCTTTCCTGCAGCAGCAGGCATTGACTGGTTGGCCGCAGCCAGGGCAAAGGCGACCGTGTTCCGTCGAATACACGGGGCGGGAGTTGGACATTGTCAGGATTCCTCTGTTGGGGGGGCGGGCTGCAGTTGCATCGTCTGTCGGGTTTCGTATTCCATCAATAAACGACGATATTCGGCCAGCTCAGCTGCATACATGTCGTGTACGCAAACTTCACAGCCATTGCCACAACAATCACCATCCTCTGGTGGAATGGGGGCATCGGGTAAGTGCAGGGGTTCTTCCATAGCGGATATTTTACCGCTGACGGCCGCTTTGGCAAAAACATGCGGCCGTTCAGAGAAGTGGCGAATGGCGGGTGATCAACTGTTATCGAGATGAATGACTAGCCGGTCGCCTGGGGTCAGGCGTTTACTGGGTTTATTCCAGCGCTGCAAGTCCGCAACTGTGACATTGAATTTACGGGCGATACTGAAAATGGTATCGCCACGTTTGACGACGTATTGTGTACCGCGGGACTTGGCTGGTTCATCACGGCCAACACGCGTACCAACCTTGATGAACTTTCCCTGTGTATTACGGCGTTCTTCCAGTACCAGTATCTTGCCAGCCGAGACACGATTACTGTTGAGTTGATTCAATGCCTTGAGCTCGCCCGGACTCATGCCATAACGTTTGGCGATGCTGAAGAGTGTTTCACCTCGTTTGACTTCATGTGAAGCCGGCTGGGTCTCAATGCGATCCAGTTTGGCGTAAGATGGTACTGACGGCACCATCGGGGTTTCAGCCAGAGCCGGAGCGGTAATGGCATCCACTTCGCCATTATCGCTAGGGACCAGCAGCATCTCGCCACGCGCCATGCGGGCTTGGCCGATATTGTTGACCTCGCGTAATTTATCGACTGTGGTGCCAAATTTTGCTGCAATTCGCTCGAAGCGCTCGCCACGCTGCGTGGCATAGGGTTTCCATGACAGCAGCGGCTTGTCATAGCTGGCTAGATTGGTGGTAAAAACGTCAGCCTTCTCTGCTGGCAGCAAAAGCTTACGGCTGGGTTTGTAAGCGATCACGGGCTTGTTGAAGGCAGGGTTCAAATGCAGAAATTCTTCAACCGGCATATTGGCCAGTTTGGCGGCAACCTTGGTATCCATGTGATGAGGCACATTGACCGCTTTGAAATAAGGCCGATTTGGAATTGGGCGCAACTTCAGGCCAAAACGGGCCGGATCGGCAATCAAATTGCGAATGGCCAGTAGCTTGGGTACATAGTTTTGCGTCTCCGCCGGCATACGGATGTTTAGGTAATCCTCTGGCAGGCCAGCAGCACGGTTCTTTGACAATGCCCGTGCTACGGCACCTTCGCCCCAGTTGTAAGCAGCCAGTGCCAAGTGCCAGTCACCGAACAGGCCATACAAATATTGTAGGTAGTCCAGTGCAGCATCCGTGGCAGCCAATACGTCACGACGACCGTCATACCACCACGTTTGCTCCAGGCCATAGTTCTTACCGGTCGACGGAATGAACTGCCAGATGCCGGATGCATGGGCTGAAGAATAGGCTTTGGGATTGAACGAGCTTTCAACGACGGGCAGCAATGCAAGATCCAGTGGCATGCTGCGACGCTCCAATTCGTTCACGATATGGTAGAGATAGCGTTGGGCGCGATCAGCCATCCGGTACAAATATTCGGGTCGTGCGGCATACCACTGCTCATAGTCACGTACTTGTGCCAGATCCAAATTGGACAAAGCAAAGCCTTGTCGGATGCGATCCCACAGATCATTGTCGGGAAAAAGCGAATTGCTCAGAGTCGGTGCGGTATCAGCGACATCGCTTTCGCCTAGTTCGTCGGAAAATTGCAACGAGTAAGGCTGATCTACATCGGCGGCGCTGGTAGTTTCATCGCTGGTTGTAGCAGACGCGGGCAGAGGCTCGGGCTTGTCATCCTGCGGCAGGCTGACTGACGGTTGAGGCGTCATGCGGGGCTCCGCTGCGTGGAGGGTGGACGCGGCGCCAGCTGCCAGCAAGGCAAGTACAAGATATGGCAGTTTTTTCATCAACATGACGACAATCAAAAACAAGTGAGGCCGAATTTTAATCGGGGGCTTTTGACGAAGTCAAAGCAGCTTGTCCGAGGACTGAGCACGTTGGCATGTTTTGTTGATGCCTAATTGCGGATCCCCGATCTTTTGGGCTGGTTAGCTGGCCCAATGGTATCGGCATCAAGGTTGGCCGTCATGCCGCTGTAATTCATACGATACTTCAATCTGGCGGCGACCGTGCAGTTTTTATTGGCGCGGTCGCCAGGTATCTCATTACTTCCAGGGGTTTTCTGGTTAAAAATGATCTTTCCAGGCTCGTAGTGCTGCGAAGGTGGAGAGCCCAGCGGCCAATGCCTGGGCCGTGTGCTGGCTGGCCTGGGTGATGACTGCGGGTTCGCTGTGGCGTAGAAAGGGGTTGGTCCGTTTCTCCATCCCGATAGTTGTAGGTAATGTGGGCCGGCCTTGATCACGGCTGGCTTGGTCTTGTCGATGGCGGATCTGTAGATCCAGGTTGTTGGGATCTGCAGCCAATGCAAAACGCTGATTCGACAGCGTATATTCATGGGTGCAATAGACTTTGGTATCGTCTGGCAGTGCGGCAAGTCGACCGAGTGACTGGTGCATTTGCGCTGGTGTACCTTCGAACAGGCGGCCACAGCCACAGGCAAATAGGGTATCGCCACACAGCAGCATACCTTCGGTGTAGAAGGCGATGTGATCCAGCGTATGGCCGGGAACTGCCATTACCTGCAACGTCAAATTCAACATGGGTAATGTCAACGTCTCCCCATCCATCAGAGGGGCGGTGATACCATCGAATGGCGTGATGGCAGGCCCATAGACAGGACAGCTCCATTGTTCGTGCAGTGTGTTGACACCACCTACATGGTCAGCATGGTGGTGGGTGACCAGAATTGCCACCAGAGTCAGCTGGTGGGCTGTTAGGTAATCGCGTACTGGCTGGGCATCGCCGGGGTCGACTACAACTGCATGAGGGCCTTCGCGTAAAAGCCAGATATAATTGTCATTGAAAGCCGGGATGGGGAAGATGTCCATCGTCACCTCTGAAACGGTTGGCGCCAAACGGTCGCCGGTGAAGGAAAGGGTTACCAATGCCTGACTGGAACGATTGGTGGGAAAGCCCACTGGGACAATATGTCATTGAACGTGAGCAGGCTTATTTTGACCACGTAGTCGCCAATCTGTTCGGATTCCATGCGGTTCAGGTTGGTATGTCACAGTTTGATCTGTTGCGTGCCAACAGGATGCCGCATCGCATCAAATTGGGGCGCATTGGCACTGTGGATTTGCACTGTGATCCAGCCAACCTGCCATTGGAGTCAGGCAGTATCGATCTCATTGTGCTGCCGCACGTGCTGGATTTCAATGCCAATCCGCACCAGGTGCTGCGCGAGGCGGAACGGGTGCTGGTGGCGGATGGCCAGCTGTTGATTGCCGGCTTTAACCCTTGGAGCCTATGGGGTGGCAAGCGGTTGTGGTTGCGACGACAGGGGATACCCTGGCGTGCTCATTTTCTGAGTCTGCCACGGATCAAGGATTGGCTGGCGTTGCTCAGCTTTGAAGTCAATGACAATCAATTGGCCTGTTACGCGCCGCCTTTTCTGCAGCTACAGTGGCTGCATCGTTTCGGCTTCATGGAGCGAGTTGGTCAGCGCTGGTGGCCGGTGGCTGGCGGTATTTACTTCCTGCATGCCATCAAGCGTGTGCAAGGGATGCGGTTGATTACACCGACCTGGCAACAATACAAACTGCGAGCACGCATTGCGGCCTTGGCCGAACGTCAGAGCGCTAATGCAGGTACGCATCAAAAGGGAAGTTCGGGACCACAACATGAATGAAGAATCTGTCGTCGAGATCTATACTGACGGCGCTTGTAAAGGCAACCCAGGCCCTGGTGGCTGGGGGGCGCTGCTGATATATGGTTCGCACGAGCGCGAATTGTTCGGCGGTGAAGAGGAAACCACCAACAATCGCATGGAATTGCGAGCCGTAATCGAGGCGCTGGGTGTGCTGAAACGGCCTTGCACGGTACGAGTGTATACCGATTCACAATATGTTCAGAAGGGCATCAGCGAGTGGATTCATGGCTGGAAAAAGAAGGGTTGGAAAACCAGCCAGAATGCACCGGTAAAGAACGCCGACCTTTGGCAACAACTGGACCGGGCTCAGGCGCAGCACGCTATCGAATGGCGCTGGGTCAAGGGACATGCTGGGCATGAATTCAACGAACGAGCCGATCAACTGGCCAATCAGGGCGTGACCCTGGCGAAAGCACCATGAGACAGATTATCCTCGATACCGAAACTACGGGTCTGGAGCCATCACAAGGTCACCGCATCATCGAAATTGCGGCTGTGGAAATGATCAACCGCGTCATATCGCCTGCTGATCGACATTTGCATCTGTACATCAATCCTGAGCGTGACAGTGATGAGGCAGCTTTGAATGTGCACGGTCTGACGACGGATTTTCTGTCGGATAAACCGAAATTTGCCGATGTCGCCAGGCAATTCCTGGAGTTTGTAAGAGGGGCTGAGCTGATTATTCACAACGCACCATTTGATCTTGGCTTTATCAACCATGAGTTCGCCATGTTGGGCATGGGGCGTATTCAAGACAATATTGCCGGTGTGATCGATACGCTGGCGATGGCCAAGGAAATGCGACCTGGCAAGCGCAATAACCTGGATGCGCTGTGTGACTTTTTCGGTATTGACCGCTCGGCACGGGTGTTGCACGGTGCGCTGATTGACTGTGAGCTGCTGGGTGACGTGTATTTGTCCATGACCCGTGGGCAGGAAAGCCTGATGATGGATATGGCGGACATTTCGCCTGCATCCTCGTTACAGTTCCAAGGTAGTAAGCGTGGTCCGTTGAGAGTAATCTCGCCGACAACCGATGAGCTGACTACCCATGAGGGTTATTTGAACGATCTCGATAAAGCGGTGAAGGGTAGCTGTATTTGGCGTCAATTGACTGCAACGCCGGAACCCGCCGATGCCGGTGGCTGAGCGGCGCTATGTTGCTCTGTTGCCAGCGGCAGGGAGCGGTTCCCGCATGGCTTCCAGTACCCCCAAGCAGTATTTGGATTTGGCTGGCGCACCGGTTATCAGGCATACCATTGCAGCGTTTGTTAACCACCCGGTGATCAATCAGGTGGTGGTAGTGATCAGTCAGGAAGATGAGTGGTTCACCAGTCATGATTGGCAATTTGCTGCAGGTAAACTGACGGTATTGCGTTGTGGTGGCAGTAGTCGGGCCGAATCGGTCCGTAATGGCCTGTTTCATTTGGCCGATACGCTGATGGATGCTGATTGGGTATTGGTACATGATGCAGCTCGGCCTTGTCTGGCGCAGTCGGAATTATCCCGACTATTGACCAACCTGGCAGAGGATGCAGTAGGGGGTATTCTCGCGGTGCCTGTGGCTGATACCCTCAAACGGGCTGATGCCGGCCAGCGCATTGCTGGCACAGTATCGCGAGATGCAATGTGGCAAGCACAAACACCGCAGATGTTCCGTTATGGCATTTTGTCGCAAGCGTTGGCGGGTGAGCTGGATGCTGACATTACCGATGAGGCTTCTGCTGTTGAGCGCCTTGGCTTGCAGCCTAAACTGGTGCCAGGCAGTGTACGCAATCTGAAAATCACCTATCCTGCCGATTTGGCGTTGGCGGACATGATCATCCGCAGTCAATCGGCGCAATGAATCAAACGAGGCAAAGTATGCGAATTGGGCAAGGGTTTGACGTACACGCACTGGTGGAAGGGCGCAAATTGATCATCGGTGGGGTAGACATTCCGTTTGAAAAAGGCCTGTTGGGGCATTCTGATGCTGACGTGCTGCTACATGCACTGACTGATGCACTCTTGGGGGCTGCGGCGTTGGGGGATATCGGACGACATTTTCCGGATACCGATGGCCGTTATAAAGATGCTGATAGCCGGGTGTTGCTGCGCGATGCATGGAAGCTGCTGCATGAGAAGGGCTACCGTGTGGTCAATGTTGATGCCACTATCATTGCTCAGGCACCCAAAATGGCACCGCATATTCCGCAAATGGTGGCTCATATTGCTGAAGACCTGGGCTTGTTACCCGACATGGTCAATATCAAGGCCAAAACGACAGAGCGCCTTGGCTTTACCGGCCGGGGCGAAGGCATTGCTGCCGAAGCGGTCTGTCTGATCACCCCACTCTGATTTCATTTGCAGTGACGTTTGCGATTCGTCATTACCAATTTGAAGATTTACTTGCGTTGTATCGTATTTGTTTACTGACTGGTGACAGTGGACAGGATGCGTCACATCTCTATCATGATCCTGAGCTGTTGGGGCATGTGTATGCGGCCCCTTATGCTGTATTTGCGCCGGAGTTGTGCTTTGTGCTGACATTGAGCGGCAAGGTTGTGGGCTACGTGCTGGGAGTGGCAGATTCCTCGCATTTTGCTGCCCAATGCGAGGCTGATTGGTTTCCGCCGTTGCGTTTGCGTTACCCGATGCCAGCCGAGGTCGACCAATCGCCTGATGCCCGGATGATTCGGACCTTGCATCGTGGTCACCCAGTCATGGCAGGAACACATGGCTATCCGGCTCATTTGCATATTGATCTGCTGCCAATGGCACAAGGCCAGGGGTGGGGTAACCGGCTATTGCAGGTGTTTCTGGCTGCGTTACGTGATGCAGGTGTCAGGGGGGTGCATTTGGGTGTCAATGGCCAGAACCAGCGTGCGCTGGCGTTTTATCAGCGTACAGGTTGGCATCCATTGGCGACTCATTCGTGGGGCTTGGTGCTGGGGATGGAGTTGACCTAGCTGCCATCAGCAGCCAAGTCTGATCGGAATCTGGTTTGTCATGTCAATGCTTGTCCTAGCAGTTATCGACGTGATTCATGATCCACGGCACTCAAGCTGCCTGATGATATTCGCCCAGAAAACGACTTTGCAGGGTGACTTGTTGCCCAGGCTGTACCAGCAGCGGTGTGACTTGTAACGCATCGCGAATGCTGACACTGATACTGTCTTCCAGGCTGAAGCGACGCAGGTATTGGGCACGTTTGCGGCTATCAATGTCTTCAAGTGTTTTGCGTGTCGGTTCGGCTGGCAAGGCATAACATCCTTTGGGCAGTAATTGCCCACCCATTTCTTCCCAGAAACCATCGTAATCGGCCGAAATCGTACGCTGTCGCCGGAATGGTGTGTGGTAGATATGATATTGGCCTGCAACTGCGCGAATCTTGCGGATACCCCACAATTTTGCAAGGTCATAGACACAGCGCATGATCAGATTTTTTGGCCTTAGTCCATGCAGATCGCGGGTTGCAGCCTTTACTGCCTCATTTCCCAGACTACGGCGCGGCCCTTGCAGGCAGCCGACCTCCATGATGTATTCCCCGGTTTCGTCCTGATGAATAGAGAACACCGCACGGGTAATGACTCCCTCTCCCGTCGGGGATAGCAGGCACACCATCAGTTCTCCCTCCTTGTCGAATGAGCGGGTCGGGCTCAACTCAATACCATACTGCTGACCACTTTTGCCTGTACAGGTGGCTAGTGGCAAACGACCTGTTTGATAGAGCAATGAACGCAGTGGCAAAGCGAGGTGTTCATCGATGAAGTCGTAATGCTGCTGGAGAATGGTCAGCTTTTCATTCAGCCCGATGTTTTTGCGAAGATAGGGGCGCTGCAATTTCAGGAACAGCTGGGTATTGCAGGCGGCCATTTCGGCGCGACGTTCATCATGTAACAGGTAGCCAAGCCAGCGTTGTGTCAATGGATAGATTGCCAGGGCACGTGCCAGATACTTCCAGTAACGCGAGCTGAGTAGCGACGCTGGTTGGCCTGCAATCAAGCGGGCGCTATGGAGAAGGGTTTTCATGGGCAGTGTCCTGATTTGCAATCGACCGGATCCAGTTCGGTGTGGGTATGAAGTGGATCTGATGGTTGATTCAGCGTGGGAAAAATTCACACTCATAATATGTGGAATATTTTCCCGCGTCAAATCGTCATGTTATGATGCGAATGTTTATTCTCTTGGATTGAATGGTTCTGAATGGACAGCATGCCCTCAGGAACGCCATCAACAAGGCTATTGGCGGCGATCCGGCATTTATTGCGGCCATTGGTCCGGCTATTGCTGGCAAATGGTATCGGCTACCCGGCCTTGTTGGAGCTGTTGAAAGAAGCCTATGTAAAAGAGGCAGAGGAACGGTTCTCGATAGACGGCAGGCCGCAAACAGATAGCCGTATCAGCTTGTTGACCGGCGTACATCGTAAGGATGTGAAGCGCTTGCGGGATGAGCCCGCTGCAAAACTGCCACATGAATCATTGACTGCCCAACTGTTTGCACGGTGGACGGGTGATCAACATTATCTGGACGACAGTGGTCATCCAAAGCCATTGGCCAGGCTGGGTAGCCAAGGTGGTGATTTGTCATTCGAAGCATTGGTGCAGTCGGTCAGCAAGGACATTCGGCCACGGGTGATACTGGATGAATGGCAGCGCCTGAGTCGGGTCATGATTGATGACGGTGATCGGGTTCATTTGCAAGTGACACAATTTTTGCCGAATGCCAGCCATGACGACAAAGTGTTTTTCGCCGGCCAAAACCTGCATGACCATATTGCAGCTGTTGCGCACAACGTGAGTGGTGCGCTGCCGCCTTTCATGGAGCGCTGCGTGTTTTACGACGGTTTAACGGTGGCAGATGTGGCGGCCTTGAAAGCATTGGCGGAGACAGAAGGTATGTCACTGCTGCAATTGCTGAGTCGTCAGGCAATGGCATTGAAAGCAGAACGGGCCGGTAAACCTGAGCAGGCTCAGCGCATCAATTGCGGTATCTATTTCTACCATGAGGCAGACGAGGTTGCAGATGAGCGGGCATGACAAGCCATTCTGGAAACAGGTGCTGATCGTCGGTGCCTTGAGCCTGGTGATCTCGACCAGTACGTTGGCGGCGGTCTGCGAGGCCCCACGTGACAACGGGATTGGTGGAACAGGTGTTCAGCCCGATACTCGCGATCAGCATCCGGCTGAGAATGGTATTGGTGGCACGGGTATACAACCTGATGCTGGCAAACCAGGCGACAAACCGTTGGAAAACGGCATTGGTGGAACCGGGCTGCGTGCCGGTAATGGCATAGGTGGAACTGGCCGTCAACAGCCAACAGCGAATTATGCAGGCCGGGTGTTGTTCGCCAAGGGCGGTATCATGGCGTGGCAACCAGATGGTCCAGCCCGCGTCCTGCGTAAGGGTGATCCAGTCTGCGAAGGCGATACTTTGGCGGTGGCTGATCTGGCGCTAGCGCAGTTACAGATGGCCGACAATGGCAAGCTGATGCTGCGTGCAAAAACGCGGCTAGTTATTGATGCCTTCCGTAAACCTTCTACCATGGATGGCAGTGAACGTTTTGCCGTGACCTTGCTGGAAGGCGGCATGCGGGCCATAACGGGCGAAATCGGGCATGCCCATAAAGAGAATTATGCAATTGCCACGCCGTTGGCCCGAATCGGTATTCGCGGCACCGATCATGAAGTGTTTCATATCGAACAGGCCCGCATTGACTTGGCCGCCGGTACCTACAACCGTGTACTGAGTGGTGGGACTGTGGTTGAAGCCGCTGGCAGCAAATTGCCATTGGGCCCAACCGAAGTGGGCTATGTTGGACCAAATGGTGCCAGCCCAACCTTGTTGAAAGCGTTGCCAGCATTGTTGGGGACATCTGCAGCCGAGCTGTTATCGACATCACGCAAGAGCACCCCGGGTGTGGAAGATACAACCAGTGATGACGTTGTCCAGGCATTGAAACTGGGTAGTAATCGGACAGTGGTCAACTTGGACGGTACCGAGCTGGTATTCGCCCCACCCCAATCTGCCTATGTTGGCGTCAACCAGCTGGGCGGCAAGCAGCAATACGCGATGTCCGCCAGTGTATTGGATGCCGGCCTGGAGTATGCGCTGGCATTACTTGATCCGAGCACCAATATCCCGATTGCGATGGCCGATGGTGATACGGGTTTCAACTACATCAGTGGGGATGCCCGCTTGGTCAAGATTTGTGGCGCCATGATGGATAACGTACCTGTGTACTGGGGGCTGTATGCCAACGGTACTGAAGGCGGATTCCAGATTGATCCGGATACCGGGGATGACCAATCGGTGAAGGTGCATCACTTTGCCTATTCTCCTGGCGGTGCCACCAGTATGGAAGTCATCAACAGTATCAGTGGTACTTTCACCTTCGAGAGATTGGTGGGGCATTCACGCCTGTCAGACGAGTCCGGCGCATTGGGTGGTCGCATCAATGGCATGTCGGTGGATGTGATGTTTGGTGGCAATCCGGGTATCACCCGCTATCAGATCAACCTGACCGACGCGCAGCGACGCGAATGGTCGGGAGCAATGGATGGTTTCAAATCGCTGGCGGATTTTGCTGCTGGCAAACTGCAGTTGCAAACCACTTGTGTTGGTACAGGTTGTGGCAGCGGTCAGGGCAATGGTGTTGCCACAGGGATGCTGGTCGGTCAGCAGGGTAAGGGTTTGGCTACCGGGTTTGGGTTGAGCACCCAGACAGGACAAACCGTGAATGGTGTAGCGGTGTTGTCTCGTCCATGATGAATAAGCGTTTGATCAACCAGCGTCTGGCGCGCTGGTATCTTGTGTTGTCGGTTGGTTTAAGTACATCCGTATGGGCTGAAGCGCTTCCGATGCTGGATCAGGCAGAACAATTGCTACGGCAGGGCAAAGCTGACCAAGCGCTTGCACTGTTAGCGCCAGCTGAAAGCCAACGGGCTGGGGAAGTTGATTACGACTATCTGTTAGGGGCGGCCTATCTGGCCAACAATCAGCCTGAGGCGGCCAGTTTTGCACTGGAGCGGGTGGTTGCACAGAGCCCACGGCATGCAGCCGCCTGGTTAGATCTGGGACGGGCTTACTTGAAAATGGGAGATCGCAGCCGTGCCAAAGCCGTGTTTGATACGATCATGGATATGCAGCCACCGGCTGCAGCACGTGCCATGGTCTATCGGCAACTGGTTGCACTGGAGCGCCCAGCCGAATCAGGGCCTTACACATTAACGGGCTATCTGGATACGGGATTGGGTTGGGACTCGAACATCAATACTTCACCCAGTGGTGACTTGTTGACGGTACCCGCTTTGGGCGATTTGCAAGTCAAATTGAACCCGCAAAATGTCCAGCTGCGAGACAGTTATGGTCGGTTGACAGCAGGTGGCGAAGCCTCGGTGCTACTGGCAGGGCAGTTACGCTCGGTGACCAGTGTCCGTGGTAATGCCCGCCGGTTTCGTCAGCATCATGTATTCAGTACTGACGACGCTGAACTGCGTAGTGGCTTGCAATTGACACATGGGAACACTTTGTGGGTGGTGAATGCGGTGGGGCAGTGGGCAACATTGGGTTCACGATTGAATCGCCGTAGTTGGGGCGGGAATCTGGATTGGTGGTATCGCTTGGATGAGCGCAATCACCTGTTGTTATCCGGTCAGTTCATGCGCCATCAATATCCGGCTCCCGGGTTGGCTGACAATAATTTTGATCAACGGGCCACATCGCTGAGCTGGATCTATAGTCACCCGGGCGGCGAATGGCAGCTTGCCAGCCAGTTGTTTGGCGCGAAGGAGGTCAGTGCGCAGGACCGGACCGATGGTAACGCCACGCTGAGCGGCATTCGTATGCAGGGTAGTTGGCGCGGGCCTGCGAATACTGAGTGGTATGTCACGGCGGGTGCTTTGCAAGGCAGATATGATCGGGTTAATTCAGCCTTTCTGGTCAACCGTGCCGACCGTCAATGGTCGGTCGGTGCTGGGGCTGCCATGCGATTGAACAAGGCACTTAGCCTGCAACTCAAATGGGATTACATTTCACGAAATTCGAATATTCCGATTTCCGACTATGTAAGGCACGATGTCAACGCCAGTGTCCGTTATGATTTTCGATAATTTTTTCTTATCAGGTGGATGGCCTAAGTGGCAGATGTTTTTAATATGTAAATTACGGTATATCTGATATTGTGGTTTTGTCGGTCTTGATATGCTCGCCGCTTTTTCATAAAGGTCGTGTCTGTATGCCATCAGGCATGGCTAAAAAATGATAGCGAGGTCGACAATATGTCAGGCAACATCACACCATGGCCCATCCTTCGCGAACTGGAAGCCTTTAGGCTTGCCAGTTACGATCAGCGCAATCCAGTATTGTCCAATCTGGGTGCCGATAAGCGTGTCGAGGTTGGTGCCTGTCCAGGCTTGAGTCTGGAATGGATCAAGCGTCACCGGCAATATCCAAACGAAACGCCCGTCAGCCGCATGAACTGGATGCGTAAGGACGGCGTACTGTGGCAAGCTGCAGAATACACCGATAAGTTCAATCGCCCCGCCAGCAGCAACAAGGAGCGGTTGGGGGGAGATCTGACCAGTCATATCGGATTGAACCCTAATCATCACTGGAAGCAAGCCAAGCCAGAAGCAAAAGACACCAGCAAGCTGTATCTGACCTATTTCAATCCGGCCAATCGCTATTCCATCCTATTGGCGAATCTGGAAGGCCTCAACACCGATCATATGTGTGCTACTTATTGTTATGAGGGGCGTCGAGGCAAGATGCTGGTGATTTTTGATCCGAACTTTGGCGAATTCAGCGTACCGTTGACTGCGTCGGATATGCGCCGTTTCATGGAAGCCTGGAGCAAGCAGTTCACGACTTATGTATCAGGCCGAACGGGCAAGGCCGTGAAGTTGACACTGAAAAGCGTCGAGGTCATTTCACTGGATGAGATTTGACGGGACGCTTGGTGGCGATGATAAAGGTGCCACCTGCCAACCGCTACGAGGTAAGTGCATTGGTCAATGCCCGCGATCAGAACTCAAGTGCGGCTCGACATCCTCATGTACCATATCTAGGTGCTGGACTTGTTGCTGCGCTTCACCTCACTGGCGACTGCTTATCACAGATATTGGCCAGATTCCGAGGGCAGCGGCTTGACCACTGCCTTTTTTGTTGATGACGTTACCCCTGTCTGGGTTGACGACGTTGCCACCACATCCACAGGCCGAATCCGATCGTCACTGCGTTCAGCAGGGCAAAGCAACCGAGCAGCCCGTCGCGCCCGTTCTTGCCCAGTACATCCAGCCAATGCACCTTGTGCAGCCAGGAAAATGCATAACCTTCCACCCGATTGGCGGGATGAACGGTCGCCGCCAACGTGCTGGTAGTGGGCTCGATGTAGTAGCTGTCCCCGGCAAACTGCACATGAACTACCGGCAAGCGTTTGTTGATGAAGCCGTATTCTCCCTCAAAACGGGTCACCCATTGATATGGAGGACTGGATGGGAGCGGTTGGCCAATGAGTGCACTGGCCAGTTGCCGGATATACCTTGTTTCGCCATGCTCTAGCGGACTCCCATCGGTTGCGTCCAGGTAGTGTGAAACTGACAGGGATGCGGGTTTACCGGTCGCACCATGGTGGGTATGTCCATGATCCGCCATGCTTTGGGGCTGTTTTTGTTGCCAAGCTGGTCGGCCATCGAGTATGACCAATGTGGCACCAGCTTGCAGGCTGCTGAGCTTTGCCGTCAGCAAGCTGGTTTGTATGGTTTGCTCGATGTGCGGCATAAGGGGCAAAGGCTGTTTCAGCCATAAATGCAATATGCCACTACTTGTAAACGCCAGCATGCTCAAACCTGCTAGCAGCCCTAATCGACGATGCCACCGACGGTTGGCGGGGTAACCAAGCCGGCGATGCTGCTTCATATACACCATGACCCCGAACAGGGTGGCAAGTGCTGCTGCAAACAGGATTAGCGACATCGTGATCCGTCGTGCAACAGGCAGTTCTTCCGCCCAAGTCCAGCTATGTATCAGTCTGAATACGTTCTGGAAAGTCGCCTTGCGATCGTCCATCAAGGCTGATAGACGTGCGGGGCTGGTTTCAACATAGGCACGCAGATTGTCATCTCGCTCGAACGACACTCGCCAAACGGGTAGCAACCGGTTGACGGGCAGATAGTCGACATCAAACTGGGTGATCAAAGTTGCATTGCGGATGGGGCTGCGGGTATCGCCAGTGAAATGTCGGGCCAAGGCAATTGCTTGCTCTTGATCGCCGGATAGAATTTCCTCACTCGTAGCTGCATTGAAATATCGCCATGTGGTGTGACCAGGCTCCCTGATCTGGTAGACCGGTAATCCTGCCCGACCGTACAAGCGTGCTGCGGCAAGCTGCTGAATTCCCGCTGCTTGCATGACTTCTGCCAGCGATTGGCCCGCCTGATTGATGATTTCGGCAGGTGGTTTCATGGCTATTGCGCTCGGGAACAGCCTTGTCATGATCGGGTGTGCGAGACCGCTCAAGGCCCACAATATGGCTGGAATAGCCGCCAATAGCCCGATTCGGCGATGCCAACGGTACCAGAATGCCAGCTGGTTTGGCTGGGTCAGTTGTTGTATCAAGCTGGAGTCTGCATGTGTCATGATTTACCTCAGGCGCCAAAGCGGTAACGCACACCCACATAGAAGGTGCGGCCATCACCTGCGGTATAACTGTCCTGCGTATCAGGATGACGGGCGCCTACGCCACTGAAGCTTGAGCTGGCCGATTCTGCATAGCGTTTGTCTGTCAGGTTCATCAGTTTGGCCCATACCTGCCAATTGCCCAGGTCGTGGCTGGCACGCAGGTGGTAAAGTGCATGGCCTGGGTAACGTACCGTGTTGGCGTTATCCATCCACCACTTGCCCATGCGTTGTGCTTCCAGACTCAAACGTGTGTCAGGAGTCGGGGTCCAAGTGGCCTCCAGATTGGCAATCAGTTTGGGTGCCTGTGGCATGTCGCGACCGGCATAGCTGAGGGCTGGGCTGGCATCATAGGTCAGGAAACGGTGTTGTGCCCAACTGCCGGAAGCGCGTAACTGCAGATCGGGCCAGACTTTCCAGCCCATTCCGAACTCCAGGCCTTGATGACGGGTGCGGCCAACATTGCGTGGTTCACTTTTGCCCGGTGCAATGGTGTAGTTCACCTGCTCATCGTGGCCGGATAGTCGATACAGTGCCAGTTCCCAGTTCCATCCATTACGACGGAAGCGGGTGCCAACTTCAATATTGTCATAGCGGGCGGGTTGCAGGTTTGGCACATTCAGTGCGCCATACAGGCTGCTGACTTCTGGTGGGATAAAACCTTGGCTAGCGTTGGCATAGGTATCCAGCCCAGAGATCAGGTTCCAGATTGCGCCTAACTTGGGGCTGGTACGCTGAAAACGTCGGGTTTCAGATGGTGCACCTGTCGTTGCCGAGGGTTGTAGATGATTGTGATAATCATATTTGATTGCGTCGTAACGCATACCACCTACCAATCTGACTGACTGGGTCAATTGCCACTCAAGCTGACTGTAAACTGCTTGATTGGTGAGCACGACACGATAATCGCGGCGCTGCCCTGCTACGTTGTAGCGCAGATACTTTTCGGTCGATGGGTCGCGCTCGATGCTCAGGTTTTGTTCGTTGTAGTCGTTGGGACTGCGTTCAGTACTAGCGCCCACGACCACCCGTACTTGGTCAAATTGCTGGCGATGGCGCAGATCCAGCCCGAACGATCGGAAATGGTTATCATTGAGTCGGCCACTGGCTGATGTTGAACCCGTGTTGAATACCAGATAGCTGGGTAATTGGGCGGTATCGTTGTTGCGCAGGAACAGCGTAGCGGCGGATTCACCATTCTCCATCCAGGAGCCTGCCAACGTGGTGCTCAATCGTGTTGCCTTGACCTCCCGCCAAGTGAACGTTTGCTGACTGAAGTCCGGGCGTTGTTCGAAGTCACTGGGCTTCAGGCTGCCGGGCATGTCAGTCCGTAGTGTGTTATGTGTCAACACGGTGATCAGGCTGGCTTTACTACTCAGGGCCAGGTCAGTTCGTAATGTGGCCCCAGTCTTTTCAAAGCTGTCGTAATCGGCATCCCCACCATCAGAGCGGGCGTGATAGCCCGCCACCCGCCACCCAATCTTGCCGGCAGACGAGGACACATCGACATCAGCGCGGCGATAGCCAGCATTACTGGCCTGGGTGGCAAACTGTGCCTCCAGTTCTGTGGTGGGCTTACGTGTCAGAAAGTTGACGGCTCCCCCTACTGCATTACTGCCATATAGTGAGGATGCGGGCCCTTTGATGACCTCTACACCCGCAGCGCCCGGCAGGTTGATTTCGTAGAGCGCGTTGTGGTTGAAAATGCCAACAGGCCGGATTGGCAAGCCATCTTCAAGATAAACGTAATAAGCGTTGGTCGATATCGGCATGCGAATTGCCATGCTGTGCTGCTCGTTGCCTAGATTAGTCATGAACACCCCGGGAACCTGGTTCAATACTTCACCGGTAAAGGTGGGTTTCAACCGATCCAGTGCCGCTTCAGACACTTTGCCAATAGCTGCTGGCGTATCCTTTAGGGCGGTCGCAGCGCGTGAGGCAGAGACGACAATTACATCCTGATTGGTGATAGTGGCCTCGCTGGCATAGCTGTGGGCGCAAACCAGTGACAAGGTAATAACAAGAGGGGAACGGGCAAAACATGGGTGCTGATGATATGACTTGAGTAATTCCATTGAGCAAATCTCTGGCAATGGCGCATGCCAATGCAGACTTGCGATAGCCTGACTCGATATACAGAGGCCATGTCTGTTACTGATGCCGGCTGTGATCAAACATGACCGGTAGTATTGAACAATGACTAATGTCCACCCGATGATTCATTGCTGTAAGCGCAGTCCACACTGATGCGCCCGGTACATTGCGCCGGTACGACCGGCGACAGCTCACACCATTCCCGTATCTATTGGTTTGGGAATGATTCAGTAACGGGATTGCATCAGTGGAATTGCGGCGGCCCTCGAGCTGGCGGGGCGCGAGGGATGACGACTTGCAGGAAAGGGCGAAGTACTGAGGCGACCAGTGGTGCCTGCCCTGCCAGCGGTAAACTCAGGTGAAAGGGCGGTGGCAGGATCGCCGGCCCGGATGGATTCAGGCAAAATGGACAATCAATACCATATTGGTGGGATTCAACCGGAGGGGAACTGGGTGAATCCACTTGAATCCGCTTGATGCCAAATGTGGTACAGACTTCAATCCATTCACCTGTGCTACTCGTCCGCCAAGTACTCAACGCGGGCGCCAACGCTGCAAAAAGCAGTACGAAGGCAACAAGCCAAAGAGTTGAGTGAAAGGGGCGGAGTGGGCGCATGGCTGGCCATTATAGCCGTGCTTGCACACATGTCGACATAACCTGGATCAAACAAGCATGCCGGTCACGGCATGCTAACACTCGGCCAGCACAGAAAGGTAGTTACTGATCCAGGTTGTAATCGATGGTCACCACCACACGGGCAATCTTGTCGATGGTGCTTTTATCATAGACGCCGCCGTAATCATTGGCTTCGACACTGCTACCAGTAGGCAGAATGTAAAATGCACCTTGTGATGCCGACCGCATGCTGCCAACCTTGGTATCACCATATTTCGCAAACTCGTCAGCACGTTTTTTTGCATTTTGCGTTGCCGCACCGATCAGCGACATTTTGACTTCTTCCAAGTTCGAAACCAAATACAGAGGTTTGGAATAGAATACAGGGTGACCATCGGCTTCTAACTGCAAGGCCGCCTTACTCGCTGTAGCAATCTTAGCCAAGTCTTTGCTGGTTACGGTAATCGACTGGCGAGCAACGAACCCTTTTTGTACTTGGCGAAACTGACCGTTCTGGGTTTCCTCCTCAATCATATTCGGGGTGACATCTTCATCGCCTTCTTTCAACGTTGCTTTATCAAACCCTTGCTTTTCCAGAAACGTATCCAGTACCGGACGACCCTGACGTAGCTTGCTTAACGCATCGGCAAAGGTATCAGCATGCACGCTGACGCCGATGCTCCATTCTGCCAGGTCCGCCTTGACAGGTTTTTCCGCTAGTCCTTTGACTGAAATATTCTGCCGCCCCGAACCAATATGCCGGGTTTGCGTGCCCAACAGAAAGGCTGCGACCGACATGCCTAGTGCCAGTAAAATACCCAGTGTTACCAAGGCCTTGGGTAATCCTTTTTCCATACTGTTTACTCCAGTGAAGTTGTTCTGAAAAATAAAATGAAACTGAAATCAATCAAATGCTTTTTCACTTGGTGATTTTAGAGTTGTTCTGAATATGTCTAATTGATTGAGAGTGAAATATGTGCGAGTGGGTTGATGGTGAGGGGTGTTGAAGGTGCTTTTAACATGGAATGAATTCGATGAGACTTGGGTTGTCCAGCGGTGTGTTGAAATGATGGTCGACAAGTTGAACCGGTCAGCAAATCGCCTTCTGATCAGGCGTGAAGGCGATGCTGGGTAGTTGTTTTTATATGGTATTTTCAGAAATGGCATTCCCAATTTAGAAGGCTATTGTCCAAGCTGTCGAAATTGAGATCATCTTGAGTCATTTCTTATGAGTCCTGACAGGTAAATATCAATCAGCGCGTCGGCTTCGTCACCAAGCGAGAAGTATTCCGGTACGGGCAGCCAGTGATAGAGTAGACCATCAATATAAGATAACAATCCTATGGCCGCCATGCGTGGCTTGATGTCCTTGCGAAGTTGGCCGGAAGCTGCAGCTTCGGCAAATTCTTGTTCGATCTGGCTCAGGCAATCGTCGCGGCCTTCCAGATGCCTTTTCTTCAGACTGGCCAGTTCGTCGGTGAATTCACACTTATGCAGGGTGATATTGAACACCGATCGACAATGTGCATCACCTACCACCTGACGGAGTACTTCGACTGATTTGGCTCGGATGCGATCAAGTGGGCTGGCATGGCTGTCATTCAGCGAATTCATCGCATCTTCCAGTGGCATGCGGGCGCGTTCGCATAGCGCTTCGAGCAGATCTGCCTTGTTTTTGAAATGCCAATAGATGGCGCCACGGGTCAGGCCTGCGTTAGCTGCGACATCATTCAGTGTCGTTTGTGCGACACCATTGGCGCTGAAGAGTTGTTCGGCTGAATCCAGCAGCTGGTTACGCGTTTCCAGTGCTTCTTCTTTGGTACGACGTGCCACGCCTGCTTACTCCGGGCGATGGCTGGTGGGCGGTAGGCAATCCATGTTAGATGGGGAGTCAGGATGTCTGTTAGGGGTTACTGCCACGTCGATCAAGAAGTTCATTTTGCTCTCCTGCGCGTAATCTTGACTGGGCATGCTTGCCCAATCGCATTTGGTTGGATATCTCGAAAGATTGGCCGGGATGGCACGAACTGGTGCTGTTGTCGAGGCCAACTACTGTCCGGGTATTTCCGGGTATGTCATGCATTCAGATTGGTAATCAAATTAAAAACAATGGATTGAATGTTGTTTCTGAAGTGCTTTATGACAAATTGTTACGCATTATAGCATGGATTTTATTTACAAACATGCGTGAATGTATGTAATATGCGAGCCATTGAAAATTGACCACTCTTGGTCCCATTGGAGTTACACATGCGACAGCACTATCCAAGAATCGCAACGCTCGCGCCCCTGGCAGCCTTAATCCTGGCTGCATGCGGCAAACCGGCTGAAAATGGCATGCATGGCATGCCGCCGCCGGAAGTCAACACATACAAGGTACAAACACAAGATCTACCCGTTTCATTCGAGTATGTCGGTGAGACCGCTGGCTCGAAGGAAGTTGAAATTCGTGGGCGGGTGAACGGTATTCTGGAACAGCGTGCGTATGAAGAAGGCAGCATGGTAAAAGCCGGGCAGACACTGTTCGTAATTGACCCGAAGCCTTATGAAGCACAATCGGCGGCGGCTGAGGCGGATGTCGCCAGTGCGGAGGCGCGTTTGGCACAAGCCAAGCGTGAAGTTGCACGGCTGAAACCTTTGATTGAGCAAAAGGCGACCAGTCAAAAGGAATATGACGATGCGCTGTCAAATGAACAATTGGCTGCTGCCTCGTTGAAAGCCACCCAGGCACGATTGAAAGAGGCGCGTCTGAATCTGGGGTATACCCGTGTCACCGCCCCGGTTTCCGGCATTACAGGCAAGGCCGCCAAGTCGGAAGGCAGTCTGGTCAGTGCCACAGGGGATAGTTTATTGACGACAGTCGTACAGGTTGATCCGCTGTATGTGAATTTCGGTATTGCTGAAGATGATCATCTGAAACTGTCTCGTGAGGCGGCGGTCGGTAAGATCAAACTGCCGGAAGGCGGCAAGTATCAGGTTTCGCTGCGGCTATCGGACGGTAGCGCGTTTGAACAGACCGGCAAGCTGAATTTCACCGATGCACGGGTCAATAATCAGACCGGTACGATCGATGCCCGGGCTGAACTGGCTAACCCAGGTGCCAAACTGAAATCGGGGCAATTCGTGCGGGTGATGCTGTCTGGTGCGGTACGACCCAATGCAGTGGCGGTACCGCAGGGTGCCGTGCTGGAAAGCGGCCAAGGTAAATTTGTCTATGTGATCGGTAAAGGCAAGGACGGTGCCAGCGTAGCCGAAATCCGTAATGTACAGGTGGGCGAGTGGGTCAACCTGGATAAGGGGGCCAAGGGCTGGATTGTACGTGATGGTCTGAAAGCCGGTGAAATGGTCATTCTCGACAATCTGGTGAAGGTCCGTCCAGGAGCGCCGGTGAAGCTCGCCACACCTGGGCAGGTACCTGCCAGCAAGCCGCAGGCTTAAGCAAGGGGCTTAATTCATGTTTTCTCGTTTTTTTATTGATCGCCCCATTTTCGCGGCGGTGATCTCAATTTTCATCATGCTCGCCGGCTTGGCTGCGATGCGGGTGTTGCCGATCGCGCAATATCCCGAGATTGCACCGCCTGTCGTTTCGGTGCGTGCTGTCTATCCTGGGGCCTCGGCAGAGGTGTTGGAGCAGACGGTGGCAGCCCCACTGGAAAACCAGATCAATGGCGTGGAACACATGCTGTATATGAATTCGACCTCTGCCGGTAACGGTGCGGTGGAAATTCAGGTGACTTTTGAAATTGGCACCGATGTGGACCAGGCTGCACTCAACGTCAATAACCGTGTCAAGCAGGCGGAAGCCCGATTGCCGCAGGAAGTTCGGCGGCAGGGTGTGACGGTGGAGAAGGGTAGTTCGGCTTTCTTGCAGGTATTGGCGTTCTACAGCCCGGATGGTCGTTACAGCGATTTGTATACTTCAAATTATGTCACGCAAAACGTGCTGGATCGCGTCAAGCGTATTCCAGGCACCACCAACGTACAGATCTTTGGTGCCAAGGACTATGCAATGCGTATCTGGATCAAACCGGATCGCATGACGCAGTTGAAAATGACCACCGATGAGTTGATCGCGGCCATCAACCAGCAAAACGCGCAGTTTGCACCGGGCAAGATCGGTCAGTCGCCGAACGAAGCAGGGCAGGAACTGGTGTATTCAATCACCACGCGCGGTCGGATGGCAGATGTGAAGGAGTTTGAAAACATCATCGTACGGGCCAATCCTGCCGGTAACATCAAGTTGAAGGATGTTGCACGCGTAGAGCTGGGCGCGAAGGACAACGACTTTATCGGTCGTTACAACGGCAAGCCTGCGGTGCTGTTAGGTATTTTCCTGCAGCCGGGCGCGAATGCGCTGGACGTGGCTGACGAAGTGAAACGCAACATTTCCGAAATGGCTGAGCAGTTCCCGCAAGGTTTGACTTATGCCATCCCTTATGACACCACACGATTTGTGGAAGTGTCGATCAAGGAGGTGTTGAAAACTCTCGGCGAAGCAATGGTACTGGTATTCCTGGTGGTGTACCTGTTCCTGCAGAACTGGCGAGCAACATTGATCCCGACCATTGCGGTGCCGGTGTCATTGATTGGTACGTTTGCTGGCTTGTTAATGCTGGGTTACTCAATCAACACACTGACCTTGTTCGGGATGGTGCTGGCGATTGGTATCGTGGTGGATGATGCGATTGTCGTGCTGGAAAACGTCGAACGTATCATGCATGAAGAACATGTCTCCGCCCATGCAGCAGCCGTCAAGGCAATGCGTGAAGTGACCGGGCCGGTGATCGCGATTGTGCTGGTGCTGACGGCGGTGTTCGTGCCGATTGCCTTCCTGGGTGGGTTGACTGGTGAGTTGTATCGTCAATTCGCGATCACCATTTCGATTGCAGTGGGTATCTCAGGCCTGGTGGCGTTGACACTGACCCCAAGTCTGTGCGTACTGATTTTGAAGCGCGAACACAAAGCACCGGGCCGCTTCTTCACTTGGTTCAACAACTGGTTTGAGCGTGTAACCCACCGCTATGTCGGCGGGGTGAGCTGGATGTTGCGTCGTTCGCTGATTGGCATGTTGTTGTTTGGTGGCATGGTGGCGATGACCGCAGGCCTGTGGAAGACAACACCTGGTTCGTTGGTTCCGGAAGAAGATCAGGGTTACTACATCGCAGCGGTGTTCCTGCCCGATGGCGCCACATTGCAGCGTACCGACAAGGTTGTGCAGGAAGTGATTGGGGCGATTCAGTCCAATTCTGCCAACCAGCACGTGATGTCTTTTGCTGGTATGGATTTCCTGGGTGGTGGCTTCCGTAACTCGGCTGCCACGATCTTTGTCTCACAAAAGCCATGGGATGAGCGTACGGTAAAAGCCAGTGATCTAGTTGGTGAGCTGTTTATGAAGACCGCGCATATCAAGGAGGCATTGGTATTGGCCTTCAACCCGCCAGCCATCTTTGGCCTGGGTAGTGCCGGTGGTTTCGACTTCTACATCCAGAACCGGGGTGAAGGTGGCGCCAAACGCCTGAACGAAGTGGCGCAACAGTTCATGGAACGTGCCAACAAAGATCCGATGCTGGCAGGGGTCAATACCTTGTGGCGTGCTGCTACACCACAGTTGTATGTGGACGTGGACCGTGAAAAGGCGGCATCGCTGGGTGTATCGCTGGATAATGTGTTCAACACCTTGTCCGCCATGCTGGGTAACTACTATGTCAATGACTTCAACAAGTATGGCCGTACCTGGCAGGTGTTGATGTCTGCTGATTCCAAGTACCGCATGCGCCCTGAAGATATTGGTTCTATGTATGTGAAGTCG
This sequence comes from Chitinivorax sp. B, assembly GCF_005503445.1. Taxonomy (NCBI): domain Bacteria; kingdom Pseudomonadati; phylum Pseudomonadota; class Betaproteobacteria; genus Chitinivorax; species Chitinivorax sp. B. Next base: position 36,600 of record NZ_SCOH01000038.1, read on the forward strand.
ACGTCGGGCAAGATGGTTCCATTGTCGGCCTTCACCAAGGTGGAATACACCTCGGGGCCGGAAACGCTGAACCGTTTCAACAACCTGCCTGCCGTACATTTGATGGGATCGGGTGCGCCGGGTGTCAGCTCAGGTCAAGCGATTGCCCGTATCGAACAGATCGCGAAGGAGGTCCTGCCACCTGACTTTACCTATGACTGGGGTGGTGCCTCTTATCAGGAGAAGCGCTCTGGTGGTACGTCTGGTCTGGCGATCGGAATGGCCGCGATCATGGTGTTCCTGATCCTGGCAGCACAGTACGAGAAGTGGTCGATGCCATTGTCCGTCATGCTGGCCCTACCGTTCGGTACCTTTGGTGCATTGGCTGCCGTGTGGTTGCGGGACATGAGTAATGACGTGTACTTCCAGATTGGCTTGGTAACCTTGCTGGGCTTGGCGGCGAAGAATGCGATCTTGATTGTGGAGTTCGCGGTACTCAAGAAGAACGAAGGCCTCTCAACAGTGGAAGCGGCACGGGAAGCAGCACGACTGCGCTTCCGTCCGATTCTGATGACTTCACTGGCCTTCATTTTGGGCGTGGTGCCGTTGGCCTTCTCGTCCGGTGCGGGCGCGGCATCCCGTCAATCGGTAGGGACCGGGGTAATGGGTGGGATGTTGGCGGCAACCTTCCTGGCCATCTTCTTTGTACCGCTGTTTTATAAGTTGATCACTGACTTGTTTGCCAAGAAGTCGAAAAACGAAGATGTGATCCCGGTCGAGCGTACGACCACGGAGGAACCCTATGCGTAATTCCCTCACCCTTGCCGTTGCATTGACGGTGTTGGCGGGCTGCGCCAGTGGGCCGGATTACCAGCGCCCAGCGCTGGACCTGCCGGCCGCTGTCCGCACGGAGAACAAGCCGCTTGAATTGTCGCGCTGGTGGGCAGCGTTCAACGATGCCACGTTGAACAGCCTGATTGATGATGCCTTGCAGCACAATCAGGATCTGAAAATTGCCAGTGCGCGTGTTGAAGAAGCGCGTGCCCTGGTCGATTCCAGCCGTGTTGCTTATCTGCCACAGCTGGATGCAGCGATGACCAGTTCACGGACCCGGCCTAGTCATCGTACTGCTGGCTATCAGGCAGGTTCGCCCAATCAGGTGACCAATCATCAGGCCACGTTGAATGTGTCCTATGAGTTAGATCTGTGGGGCAAAATTCGGCGTGCCAATGAGGCCGCCGATGCCGAACTGCTGAGCAGTCGTGAAGCCAAACATGCGGCACAGGCAGCCATCGCTGCTCAGGTCGCGCAGACATACTTCCAGTTGCGCGCGCTGGATAAGAAAGTCGAGCTGGCCAGCAAAACGCTGGATACCCGTGACGAAGCGATGAAGTTGCAGCAGGCTCGGTTCAAGTCGGGTGTGATTTCGTCACTGGATTTGTCGCAAGCTGAGAGCGAGCGTGAGGCCATTGCGGTGGCTTTGCCCAGCCTGAAAGCAGCTCAATCCAAAACCGAGCGGGCCTTGGCCTTGCTGGTGGGCCGATCGCCGAAGGATATTGTAGAAGGCCGTGTAGCGCGGCCGCAAGCGGATGCGGCATGGCCGACCTTGCCAACCGTGCCAGCTGGACTGACAGCGGATGTTCTGACACAGCGTCCTGACGTACGCCAGGCCGAAGCAGGTCTGGTTGCTGCGAATGCACGAATTGGTGAGGCGCGGGCGCAGTATTACCCCTCAATATCACTGACCGGTGCATTCGGTAGTGCCAGCGAGTCGTTGTCAAAGTTATTCACCGGTGACGCATTGATGTGGAATGTGGCAGGTTCGCTGGTGCAGCCGTTGGTGGGTTTGAAGCGTATCGATGCACAGGTCAATCAGGTTGAAGCCCGCAAAGTTCAACAGCAGGCCAGTTATGTAAAGACGGTACAGACCGCCTTCAAAGAGGCCCTGGATGCGTTGACCAGTCGTAGCGCCGCCGTTGAGGTACAAACTGCCCAAAACCGTCGGCTGCAATCGTTGACGCAGGCGACCAAACTGGCTTCGTTGCGATATCAGGCTGGCCAGGGCAGTTACCTGGAGCTGTTGGACTCGCAACGTAATCTGTATTCAACCGATCTTGATCGTGTGGACGCAGAGTTTGCCGCCTTGAATGCGACGGTGGATGTGTTCCGTGCGTTTGGTGGTGGCTGGGCGACCGATGAAAAAGTGGCGGCAAAATAAATCAATGTGACATGCAATGCCTAGTTGAGGTCGAGCAGGGCAATGTCTGCAGTGCCTGACTGTCAGTAAATCGGCCCGGATGTTCCGGGCCGCTTCTTTATACAAAATGTCTTGCTGCCTTTGCGGCATATCAAGACTTGACGCCAGCTTTGGGTTCGATTGGGGCGGCGTGGTAGAATTCTGCTCTTTCCTGACTCAAGCACTTAAACGAGGTCATCATGGCTGGTCATTCCAAATGGGCCAATATCCAACACCGTAAAGGCCGCCAAGACGCCAAACGCGGCAAGGTGTTCACCAAACTGATCAAGGAAGTCACCGTTGCTGCCAAGATGGGCGGAGGTGACATCAATTTCAATCCACGTCTGCGCTTGGCTGTTGACAAGGCCAAAGAAGAAAACATGCCAGCCGACAATATTGATCGTGCCATCAAGCGTGGTACCGGCGAGTTGGAAGGTGTGACCTATGAAGAGGCACGTTACGAAGGTTATGGCATTGGTGGTGCCGCCGTGATGGTGGATTGCCTGACCGATAACAAAACCCGTACCGTTGCCGATGTACGCCATGCATTTTCCAAATATGGTGGCAATATGGGGACCGACGGTTGTGTGTCATTCCAGTTCAAGCATTGTGGTTATCTGATTTATGCTCCAGGTGTGAATGAAGACGCAATCATGGAAGCGGCGCTGGAGGCTGGTGCTGAGGACGTCGTGACCAATGATGATGGTTCGATCGAAGTCATCACGCCACCCTATGAATTCACAACTGTCAAGGAAGTACTGGAAAAAGCCGGGTTCAAAGCAGAAATGGGTGAGGTCACCATGAAACCATTGAATGAAACTGAGTTGACCGGTGACGATGCCGTCAGGATGCAAAAGCTGTTGGATGTATTGGATGCGCTGGATGACGTGCAAGAGGTCTATACTTCTGCCTTGATGAGCGAATAACATATTCCCTGTCAGCGAAAAGCCCAGCATCAAGCTGGGCTTTTTCATTGGCATGCTTGCGACCGATAACAAGGTCGGCCGAATTGTCGTAGCACGTATCTTGTGCGACAGTATCTCTTTTACCCTGTCGACAACCTCAACTGATCGCTGTCATGTACAAATACCTGGAAGATTTCGTCGGCAACACGCCGCTGGTGAAACTCAAGCGCCTGCCTGGAAAGACCGGTAATACCATTCTGGTCAAGCTGGAAGGCAACAACCCGGCTGGTTCGGTGAAGGATCGTCCTGCTTTAAGCATGATTCGTCGCGCAGAGGCGCGTGGGCAGATCAAGCCGGGGGACACACTGATCGAGGCGACCAGTGGCAATACTGGCATTGCATTGGCCATGGCAGCGGCGATGATGGGTTACCGAATGGTATTGATCATGCCTGAGCATCTATCGGTTGAACGTCGCCAAACCATGAAGGCGTTTGGTGCAGAGCTGGTGCTGGTGTCCAAGACGCAAGGCATGGAAGGTGCGCGGGATTTGGCGGAGCAGATGGTACGCGATGGGCGTGGCTTGATTCTGGATCAGTTTGCCAACCCGGATAACCCACAAGCGCACTATGAAGGGACTGGGCCCGAGATCTGGCGTGATACACAAGGCCAAATCACCCATTTTGTCAGTAGTATGGGGACGACTGGTACCATCATGGGTACCGGTCGCTATTTGAAAGAGCAATGTTCGACCATACAGATTATTGGCGTGCAACCCTGTGATGGTGCACAGATTCCTGGAATTCGAAAATGGCCACCAGAATATGTGCCGGCCATCTGCCAGTGGGACAAGATCGACCGCATGATGGAAGTGACCCAGGCGGAAGCGGAAGAGATGACACGCCGATTGGCTAGGGAAGAAGGCATTTTTGCTGGTATTTCATCAGGTGGTGCATTGGCTGCCGCGTTGCGCTTGTCGGCAGAAGTAGAAGGTGCGACGATCGTATCGATAGTCTGTGACCGCGGCGATCGTTATCTTTCCACCGGCGTTTTCCCGGCTTAAAAAAAGCGAGTGGTATCCGGTGATGTGTAACTGGATGCCGTATCTTTGCTTGATCCAATCAGAATAAAAACGATCTTTCTCTTATGAATTCAATACCGGATTTGCTCGGCATGATTGCTGCCATCTGTACGACGGGGGCGTTTGTGCCTCAGGTGGTTCATGTTTGGCGGCGTAAATCTGCAAAGGATATCTCGTTCGGCATGTATAGCATCCTGGTTGTTGGTGTGCTGTTGTGGTTGATATATGGCGTCCTGATCCATTCTTGGCCGGTGATATTGGCCAATGCAGCAACACTGGTACTGGCACTGGCCATTTTGTTGCTGAAGATTTGGTACGAACGGCGGGACCGATGTGTATCGGAATCTACGTGATAGGTCGACTAGGATCTACCACTATCAATGCCAGGTAAGGGAACACTCAATCAGCCTGGCCTTTGGCTGCAAAATATTTGAAAAAATAGATGCCGGCAAATTCAATGATCGCGTTTGCAGGGTGTCATAGCCTGCCATCGTTGGTTATCACGCTACAAGCCTTCCTGCCAGCCAGGAGACACACTTGAAAAAGGTTGTGTCGGTCGCAGGCCGTACAGGTTCTTCACCTTGAGTGTGGAATTTAAGTGTCCTGAGCACCATAAGGGATTCGAAACAACAAAATTGACATACGAGACCGGAAAGGAGAGCGGGGGTGAAAACAACACTGAACGATGATCTGATCAGGGTATTGAAGAATCGGTTCGAGAAAAACATGGATCGTCACCGTGGATTGGACTGGAATGCCATTCTGGTGAAATTGGAAGCCAATGCGGAAAAATGCCAATCACTCAGTGAAATGGAGCGAACAGGTGGTGAGCCGGATGTTATTGGTTATGAAGAGCAAACTGATGAATTCACTTTTTGCGATTGCTCACCTGAAAGTCCGGTAGGTCGACGTAGCCTTTGTTACGATCGTGATGCACTTGAATCAAGAAAAGAGAATAAACCTGGTGGTACTGCAGTTGATATGGCTGCTTCGATGGGAATAGAAGTTTTGACGGAAGATCAGTACCGAGCGTTGCAAAAGCTTGGGGAGTTCGACAGGAAAACTTCAAGCTGGGTGAAAACCCCATCAGGAATTCGAGAACTTGGTGGCGCGCTCTTTTGCGACCGTCGCTATGACCATGTATTCGTTTATCACAACGGTGCCGAATCTTATTATTCTGCCCGAGGATTTCGTGGCCTGCTCAAGGTTTAGATCTTGAATGACCATAGGCATTTAGTCTGTCTGTGGCCTTGACCACTCGCCGCACTGGCTCCGTTGGACCGCAGGTGCCAATCGGTCTGGTACAGGAAAAAGATGAGTGGGGTAACGCGTGGTACAAAACTGCCCAGTACGAGAATTTTGAATGATGCGTTTCCCCGATCATGCGCGCTTAAAAAGACTGAAAACAGCTACTTAAAGCTTGATCTGATAAGCAAAGTGGTACAGGTCGTTGATGTTGGATGACACCGCTTTATCATTGCTGCGGAATCGGATCGGCACGATGTCATAGTAGTGTCGGCTGACCGTGGTGTCGAAAGTATAGTTGCCAACAGCAGGCTCCAACGTCAGCGGAATGCTGAATGTGCCATTGGCGCCGGTGCTGGCCATGGCGGTAATGGTTTGGTTGCCCAGCTTGATTGAGATGTCGACAGCCACCGGTGCATTGGCGATCGGCTGATCATTCGTACCGAATGCGGTGCCGTTGATGGAAATCGTCCCTTTCACCCGCCATTTATTGCCTTGCCCATAATTGATGAATCCGGCAACACCCCCCTCGGTATCAATTTTATCGATTTGAACCCGTGCCGCCTGAGGGGGCAAGAGTTCCTTGATGCGCAACGAATAGCCTGAACCGGCCTTACCACCTGCGAATTGTAGGTAATAAGTGCCTTTACTCAGGTTGACGGGGGTCGCCATAAATGGATGGATGGTTTTGATCGGGGTGAATTGTTCATTGAAGATGTGCAGCAGGGTGCCATCATATGGAATGGTGCGATTGTCATGCTTATGCGTGGCCACAATGATGGGTGTATCTTTGCCTAATTCCAGTTTTTGCCAGTCCTGATCGTCATCCAGGTCTTTGGTCTGGTTAAGCAGGGTAAATGGTGTATGCAAAACCAGCTTGGGTGCTTGCCAAGGGCTGTCATCAGGCTCTGCCACATCGTAACTGGTGCTGCTGCGGAAAACCAATCTGAATGGATTGGCTGTATCCAGTCCGCTAGCCGCGGTCACCCCGACGTAGTACGTCCCAGCCTCTGCGATATAGCTCAATTGTTCCGTTGATTGTGTTTTGAACTGCGATAACGCCAATTGCTGTAAGGCTGTGCCTGCGGTATTGGGGTGATAGAGACGAAGGTCATAGTCAACACCGGCCGTAGTCGGTCCCGTCAAGCCGATGGTCAATTTCTTCTTGGTGTCGTTGTCGATTCGATACCATTTGGTTTCATTGGCAGAGGCGGGTAGGTCAAGCTGTACCATACCCTCAGACAGAATCGTGGCGCTGGCTGGAATGGGCTGATCGGTGCTGGTCAAGCGCTCGATGCGGGGCTGGGGGCTGGGCTGACCGGCAAATGTACTGGTGCTGCACAGCATCAGTGCAGCGATGAGTGTGATGCCAAAGCGTTTCATATCCGCTCCAATTGATCATTGATGGGGCAAGTTGCGTGTTGCAATCCACGCAGTCAGGTAAATATGTCAATTTGATTTATTAACTAGATATCTGTTCATGTGGAAATTTTCAATTTCCGTTGCTATGCCTTATCTGTTCTTGATCATATTGACGAGAAGAATGGTAAGGTCCGGGTTTTTATATTTGCAAAATCGAATTTTGTTGTGGGGATTGGAAAAAGCTGGGTGACGATATTGTCAATGGAGGTAGTGGCAATCAATTCCCCCAAAGCCCCAATTGTTGGGATGAATCGGTCTCTTTGATTTGCTGGCCTATGATGTAAGCGTACAGTCAATTCATACATGAGGCCCCGCATTGCCAACGAGCGAACAACCTGTACAAAAGCTGTTTGGTCAGTATGTCGTCTTGGTGATCGGCATCATGATGTTCCTGATCGTAGGGCTGGCATGGTTGTTGTACAGGACTGCTATTGAGCAAAACGAAATCTCTTTTCGGTCCGAACAAACACTGATTCGTGCATTGTTGGATACATCGCGACACCACCTCGCAACCAGTCTTTCTGACTATGCGGTCTGGGATGAGATGGATCAACGCGTTGGGCGACCACTTAATGCTGATCTGGCTTGGTTCGAATCCAATACCACGGCTACGGTTTATGCCAATCTTCAGATTGATCTGATGCTCTTGGTGGATGAACGCCAAGGTGTACTACGCCTGATGAATCGGGGTGAATGGCTATCGAATCGCCGATTTGATCTTAATCGCCTTCCGACATGGCAAGCGCTGGTCAGCGCAGCGCTGAATGCGCCTGCTAACAAAGTTGTTACAGAGGATCTCCGTTGGGGAGGCGAGAATTATCGGGTCGCCGCGCAACGCATTCAGCCTCAGGCAACTGAGCAGGCGGTGGTATCCGGATCGAAAACCGGACGTGTGATGCTATTTGCACGAAGCCTTGGCAAAGATCGGTTGTTTAGTTTGCTGCGAGAGCAGAATCTGCCCGAGCTTGCAGTGGTCGCGGTGCCACCCGAGCGCGTTGCTTCCCTGCGACTGACGCCATTGCCAGGTGAGTCTTATATCACTTGGCGGTCAGCACAAAGTGGTACGGCTTTTCTGCAGGCACTATGGTTCCCTGCGGCATTGTTTATGTTGTTGATTCTTGTTCTTTGTTTACTGGTGACGAAAGATGCCCGTTTGCGTCATTCACAATTGGCGACAGATGCAATGCGTCAAGCAAATCATCGCAAGGCGTTGGTGGCATTGGTGGATCTACTCCATCTTCGTCACAATGCGCGGGATTTGACCGACCCGGCGTTTTGGCGGCAATTCCTGCAAATTGTCATGACCACTTTCCAGGCAAGGCGAGTGTCATTGCTGTCATACCAACTTGAAGGCCAAGGCATCGACATCATTGCATCAACTGGCAGCGGTGATGCAGTGCCGAATCCAACCCCCGAGCATTTGACCCAGCAACGTGTGTTATTGAGTACTGATCCGTGGCCATGTGCCAGTGCAGCCATAACACGTGATGGCAGGTTGGTCGGCGAACTGCAGCTTGAGCGAACCGCAGCCCAAGTCTGGACCTCTGATGAAGCCAATTTTCTGGTCGCGGTCGCGGCGCTGGTTACTTTGGCGTTTGAAACATTTGTTCGTCAGGGGGCTGAGGCCAACCTATACCGCCGTATGCATTTTGATCTGCTGACCGGCTTGCCGAGTCAGCTATCGTTGCCAGACGGTAAGGTGGGGGCAATTCCCCTTATCGACACACACGGTTTTTGCGCATTGGCTGTCCTTCGTATCGATGGCCTGGAAGACGTCAATATTGTCTATGGCCGTGAATCGGGTGATACGTTATTGACCATGCTGGCAGAGCGGTTTGCCAACAAGTTGGTTGCCAATGAGCAGGTTTCCCGAAGTGGCGGTAAGCGTTTCGATCTGTTACTGGGCGGCGATACCTCGGAACGGGTACGCGAACGTCTGGAAGATCTCGTCAAATATGCAGCGGAGCCCGTGCTGTTCAACGGTCGGAGTTACCAGCCACGATGCCGAATCGGTGCGGTACTGTGCAATAGTAAGGACATCAAAGTAGAGCGCATGCAAGAGGCAAACTTGGCCCTTGATTGCGCAGTACAGTCAGGACGTGATCGAGTGGTGTGGTATCACGACAGCTTGCTCGCCACAGCCGCGCGACGTGTTGCAGTCACGCAAGGCCTTCGTTACGCATTGTCGCAGGAAGCCCTTTCACTTGCATATCAGCCATTTGTTGATGCCCGGTCAGGGTTGCCGATAGGTGCTGAAGTATTGCTGCGCTGGACGCATCCTGAGTTGGGCCCGGTCTCGCCTGCTGAATTTATCCCCATTGCGGAAGAGGAGGGGATAATCGTGGCGTTGGGTGATTGGGTACTCAGCAACGCCATGTCACAGCTACGGCAGTGGAATGAGCGATTGCCGATTCGATTGAAACTCGCCGTGAACCTGTCGCCACGACAACTCGAAGATGAAACGTTGGCTGTTCGTATTATTGAGCTGTTACGACAGCATGATGTAGCACATCAATCAATTGAGTTTGAAGTGACGGAAGGGCTGGCTTTGGAAACGGCAGCCAACATCACCAAAAACCTGAAGGCATTGCGTGCCGCTGATATGAATGTGGCTATTGATGATTTTGGGACCGGTTATGCAACCTTTAGTTTTCTTCGCCGCTATGAAGTGCAGAAAATCAAACTCGACAAGATGTTCATCGATGAATTGGGGCAGCCGCCAATTCGCCAATTGGTGCAGAGCATGATTACCATGAGTCGAGGCCTTGGCGCCAAGGTGACTGCGGAAGGTGTAGAAACGGTAGAGCAGCGACATATTCTAAGTGAGTTAGGCTGTGACTATCTGCAGGGCTATTACTTTGCTCGCCCGATGGATGCGTTGGCACTGGCGGCATGGGTTGAAAACACGATAGTGGCTAGACAGATACCAGTGCCGGGACAGACTTGATTCCTACTCAAAACAGTATCCATCTCCCCGGTAGGTCTGCCATTGGCCCACGAGCTGGCCATGACGAACGATCTGCAGGCTATCGAAACGTTCGCACAGTTCACCTGCCTTGGCGTGCCGGAACAGCACAGGCTGGCCCGGTGCCAGGTAGCGGGCTGCACTGCCAAATAGCGGGGTTTGTACTTCGCCAGCACCTTCATTGGGGTGATATTGCAAGCCTTCTGGCAACCAGGGTTGCGGTACTTTACCAGGGCCAATGGCGCCGGAAGCGATATAGCCACCACCCAGGCAGGTGACGCAATCTGGATTGGGTTGACGGGACACTTCCAAGGCAAAAAAGAGGGCGGGTACGTGGCGGAAATGGCGATAGTAGTCGAACAGAACCGGGCTGTAGAAACCGGAGCCGACAGCAATGTCAGTGACGACAGACTCGCTGCGAGTGGATTCGATGCTACCGGTGCCGCCGCCGTTGACGAACCGTAGTGTGGCCCCGACTTGTTCCAAGGCGTCTACCATGGCTTTCCGCCGAGCGGAAATTTTGGGGATGGCCCATTGCTTCAGGTGTCTGATCACTTTGCTTTCCAGCATCTTGCCAGGTATGGCATCGCCCACGCCGGCAATCTGGGCCTCATAGCCCATGACACCGTCCAGCCTCAGTGCTGGACATTGCATCAGGCGCTGATACAACAACAGTACCTTTTCTACGGTATCGAGTGGTGAGCGATACACACCGAATCGTAGGCTGGGCAGGTTGAAGGACATATCCAGATCGAAGGCGACCGGCAGGATGCATCCCGTCGTTTCCGCAAGTTGCTGCAGGTGTTCCAAATGGCTTTCGCAATCCGCCATCAAGGTGATGCCAGCACCTGCTCGAACCGCATCACAGACCGCGTGGAGGGTGGGACGGTTGATGGTCGGGTAGGCCACCAACAGGTCATCAAAGCCTTGCCCAGCCAACCAGACGGCCTCTTCGGCGCTGTAGCACAACAACCCTTGGCAAGGCAGCGGGCTATCAAGAATGTGGCGCAATACCTGGACGCAGCGGATCGATTTGGTGGCCAGCCGAATGGGTGTACCAGCAGCCCGTTGGGCAATGGCGGCAATGTTCTCGTCGAGGGCATCCAGATCCAGCAAGGCGGTTGGCAGGCGTTGCCCCACCAGCAAGGCTTGCCAGTCAGGGTAATCGATCTGGCTCATCGGCCCTTCTTCCACAGCTTGGCAGCAAGGCTTTCGATGCCGAGCCCCGCTTTGGCAAAGCGAACGAAATGGCTCAGCCCACCACCGTATAAGCCAGTGGTCAATTGATCAAACAAGCGATACTTCTCGGCCGTATAGGGGTACCAGTTGGCCTCGATCTTGCCACTCATTTTTTCCATCATCATCGATTTCATATTGCAGAAGTTGTGCAATCCATAACGGCCCTTGTAGCGGCCGATGCCGGAGTCGCGGGTGCCGCCAAAGGGTAGGTAGTGATTGCCTTCCGTGACCATGACGTTGTTGATGGAAACATTACCGGTAACCAGTGCCCGTGCTACACGCTCGGCGCGGGTCATATCCTTGCTCCAGACTGAGGCTGACAGGCCGAAGCTGGAATCGTTAGCCAATTGAATCGCTTCGGCTTCTGTGCGGAAACGGAAAATCGGGATCACCGGTCCAAAGATTTCCTCTTGATTGATCCGCATGGCGTGGCTGCTACCTTCCAGGATGATGGGTGGAATACGACGGTCAATGCCATTCCACTGTTCGCCGGTGAGACGACGTGCCCCGTGACGCTCGGCATCTTCAACCAGGTCGCGTACGATGGCGGTTTGCCGGTCGCTGATCATCGGGCCCATGTCGTCGTCCAGATCGATACCGATGCGGATCTGTCTGGCGCGTGCTACCAGCTTGGCTTTGAACGTATCGTAGATGGCCTCATGTACATAAAGTCGTTCTACTGCGGTGCAGGATTGACCGGTATTGGTCAGGCCGCCCCATAAGGCACCGGCCACAGCACGTTCCAGGTCGGCGTCCTCGAATACCAGCATCGGGTCTTTGCCACCTAGCTCCAATTCAACTGGGATCAGGCTGACAGCCGCTTTGCTGGCAATTTTGCGGCCGGTGGCGACCGAGCCGGTAAAGAAGATCTTGTTAGGTTTGCCATCTATCAATTGACTGCCCACCTGGCCATCACCATAGACCACCTGTACCCAGCCCGGCTCAAAGCCAGCTTGCTGCAACACGCTTTCCACCAGACCGGTCAGCGGGGTCAACTCAGATGGCTTGAAGATGGTAGCGTTGCCGGTGACAAACGAAATGGCGATCGGGTCAATGGCCTGATTGAATGGGTAGTTCCATGGTGCGATGATCAGCACTGTACCGAGCGGTTCATAACAGATGCGGGACTGCTTGCCCATCATGGCGATTGAGGTGGGTACCTTTTCATCTTTCAGCAACTTGCCGGCATTCTTCAATAGGTAATCCAGCCCATCGCAAACCGCGAAAATTTCGCCGACCAATGCGTCAAAACGCGATTTGCCGCTTTCTTTCACCACCTGACCGACAATCTCCTCACGCCTGGCCAGCAGAATGTTTTTCAGCCGGCGGAGGTAATTCAGCCGTTCTGCTACCGGCATCGCACCAATCCGCTGTTGGGCCGTCTGTGCGCGTTGGTAGATGGTACTTACCCAATCATCCTGAGTGGTTTTGAGTGGGTTGGCCAGATCGATCAGTTCAGTCATCTCGTTTTCTCCGGGTAGTTCGGTGCTGATGGTGGCATCCCAGTGCAACGCATCGCGAATCAGCGGGCCGCTGGCAGGTTGGGTGAAACCGTAATACAGGCTGTAACACAAGCCGGACAAGCCGATCTCCATTTGTCGTAAAACTGCCAGCACAGGCCATTGGCAAGTACTGGCGGCATGGCTCAGCTTGAGCAGACCCATTAGGAAAGGGCTTGGTAAGCGCGCGATGAAATGCAACAGCAAGCGCAGATCTGCCAGGTCACGTGGATGCATGCCGGGTGCGATGCGGTCAAATTCACTCACAACACCGGCAGCAGAAAAACTGGGTAAGTCAGGCTGACCTGGGCAGAGGTGGTCGCCTATGCGATTGAGCGTGGCCAGCTCGACTGCATCCAGAAAGCGACTGGCAGGCAATGGCATGTCGACTGCCATTGTCAGGGGAGGCCGGTGAGCGGGTGCAGGATTCAGGCGATGCAGCGGAATTTCCATGTCAGGAGGCCTCCAGAATCGATTGCGCAGCCATGCGGCCCAGCACCATGATCGTCAAAGACGGATTGATGCCTGGGGCATTGGGAAACAGGCTGGAATCTGCGACATGAATGGCATGGCTGCCAAACAGCCGGAAGTCATGTCCGACACAGGCCGTGGCAGCGTCATTGCCAATGCGGGCACCACCCATCAGATGCAGGCCAATACCCATGCGTCCATCGAAAACCTGTTCGGCACCGGTCGATTGAAAAATCTGATAAACCGCTTCCCGCCCTGCTTTGGCGCGACCTCGATCTTCAGCATCGAGTCGCTTGTCGATGCGTATCCGGCCATCGTTGGTCAGGCTGATCCGACCAGGATGCGTGTCACGAACTGCCACTTCAATGCTGGCCAGATGGGTGATGTCCCGCATCATCGCTTGATGAGACGTGCCACGCTGTGGCAAAAGGAGTGCGCTGCCGATCGGGGGCGCGAAGACATTCTCCAGTTTGAAGCCCTGTCGTCGAAAGCTGGCATCAGCCGATTTATAAGACTGTAGCGGCCCGCGATGAGCGTTGACCGGTTCGCGGTAACGGGCGAAATACATGTACTGGGGATGGCTGTAGAATCGTTGCCCGAGCATCGGTAACCTTCGCCCAAAGCCCGAGCGTAGCAACAGGCTGCTGGTGCCGATCGCATTGGCAGCCAGCACCAGTCGCCGGCCGTGGAAGGTCAGTTGTCGGCCATCAGCCAGCTTGGTATGAATGGTGACGCCATCACGGTGTTCTTCGATATGCGTGGCTTCGCAAGCGGATAGCAACTGGCAACCTGCCTTCAACGCTCGCTTCAGTGAAGTCAGTGGGGTGCTCTGCTTGCTGTCCAGGCGGCAACCATACAGGCATTCAATGCAATCGTTACGTTGTTCATGATGGCAGCCGCGTTGAGCTCGGGTAAGCGGGGCATAATGAAAACCACAGCGCTCAAAACCTTCGCGAAAGATCTGCGCGTTACGGTTGGCGTGTTCCGCAGGCACGGTCTGTACGCTGATGGTGGCTTTGGCTGCGTGATACCAGGGCAGCATACCCTGCACCGAAAAGGCAGGAAATCCGCTGTCGGCATGCCAGGATTGCAACGCATCCTCATCAAACTCATCCAGCAGCGCTTGGTTGACGATGGATCCGCCACCCACCACCTTGGGGCGCAGCAGCGCCAGCGTGGCATCGCTGTTCAGCTCCAGTCCACCATTCCAGAACAGTTGGGCGTTACCGTCAAGCTCACAACGAGGGTAGCTGTTACGGGAGAAGTATTGCCCAGCCTCCAGAATCAGACAGGATAGGCCAGCCTCGGTCAATTGTGCGGCGACATTTGACCCGCCGATTCCAGCACCGACAATCACGGCATCGTAACGTACTGCATTTGGCATAACGTCAATCCTGTGCTGTCTGTTGTTGTCATAATAACATTGTTATTTTAAGACACAATATCTATGCTTGATGAGGATATATGAACTGACGTTATATTGATTGTCAATGGGTAACAATATGATTATCAGTGTAATAAATAATAACGTGTCAGTCGCCATCGATGCCTTGATAACGATAGTCGGCGGTATAACAAAGCAGAAGGAGAGACGGATGGTTGCAATGCATAAAGCCGCATTGGGTGTTGTGCTGGTTGGCGGTGGTAGTGCCTGGGGGGCTGGGTTTGCGCTTCAAGAGCAGTTTGCGGCAGATGTCGGATTGGGGTTTGCGCAGGGGCCGACGGTCATCGGTGCCTTGGCAGCCCAGCACAATCCGGCCGGCTTGGCTGGGTTGAGTAAGTCCGAAGCATTGGGCGCACTCAGTCTGATCAATCTTGACGCACGATTTCGACCGCAGTCCAGTACGACTTATCTGTTTGATCGGGTAACCGGGCAGGTGGGCGTGGCGGACAATATTACCGGACTACCGACTGGAGCCGTCCGGGATGTGGAGGGTGGGGGTGGTGGCC
>NZ_SCOH01000039.1 GCF_005503445.1 Chitinivorax sp. B
CCCCAACCCCAACACCCACGCCAACTCCTACTCCAACACCCACACCCACACCCACACCGGGTGGTGATGTGTTGCGTAATGGGGTTGCCATTACCGGTTTGAATGCGGCTGCCAATGAAGAAAAGCGCTACACCATTGAGGTACCCGATGGTGCTCGCTTCCTGGCATTGCGTACTGGCAGTGGTACCGGTGACGTTGATTTGTATGTGAAACATGGCAGCGCACCGACCAAGGGACGGGATGGTATCAGCGATGCGAAGTCGACCGGCGATACCAACGCCGAATATGTGCTGATCAAGAATCCCAAGCCAGGCAAGCATTACATTCTGTTGCATGCGTATTCCAAGGTAGGCGGTGCGTCCGTCATCGGTGTCGTGCGCTGAATTGCGCTGACATTGATCTATGACGCCCCCATCTCAAACGAATATAGAGAGTGATCATGAAACAAGCGATTATTTCGTCGTTGCTGGCCGCAGCTTTTGCTGCAGTGCCCTACGCCGCATTTGCGGTGGATTCCATGCCGCCCGCCGTTGCCACCGGCTCAAACGAGTTGCTGAGTAAGCCTGTCCCCAAGTTGTCGCTGAATTTTGGTGATGCCAGCCAGACCATCAATCTGCCGGCATTGAATACCCGCCAATTACGTGAGGCGGCTATTGCGGCCGATTCCGCTCGTGGTAAGCCCGGTCAGCCAGTACAGATTGGTTTCACACAGCATATCGGCACTTCACAACGTAGTATTGCCGGCGGTACGCTACGTTGGTCGCCAGCAGAAGGTGGCCGTGCGGCACAGATCCAGCTGTCGGCTGTGGATGCAGCCGGATTGCGTCTGCAGTTGGCAATCAAGGCACCAGCAGGCGTGAAGGTACGTTTTGCTGGTGCGGCTGAACCGGGCTGGGTCGTGGAGGAGTTGGCCAGTGCATTTGCTGCTGGCAAGCCCAAATGGTCACCCATTGTACCGGGTGATCGCATGGTGGTTGAGCTGTTTGCGCCGGCAGGGGTGAATACGGCAGATATCCTGGTGACATTGGGGAATCTGTCGCACTTGGATATGTTGCCCTATGAAGTGAATTCCGCACGCAACCGTGAACTACTCAAGCTCGGGCCATCCGGCTCGTGCAACGTGGATGTGGCATGCCGTACCAACCCGCCACGGGGCTGGGCAGAGGCCAAGGAATCCGTTGCGCACATGGCGTTTACCACGGATGAAGGCAGTTACATTTGTACTGGTACCTTGTTGAACAGTGCGACGGCACCACGCAAATCCTTCTTCTATACCGCGCACCATTGCATCAGTTCACAATCGGTATCGGAGACACTGCAAACCTACTGGTTTTATGAGGCGACCAGTTGCGGTGGCTCCAGCCAGCGACCACGCAAAGTGCTGACGGGGGGCGCGGACTACCTGTACTCGGAAAGCCAGGGGGATGGTGCCTTGCTGATGCTACGGGAAAGCCCACCCACCGGTGCGACTTATTCTGGTTGGAATGCTGCAGCCTTGGCTGATGGTGCCAACATGGTCGCCATCCACCACCCCAAAGGTGATGTGAAAAAAGTCAGTGACGGCCGCAAGACCGAATCCAGCACAATGCACACCATTGCCTGGACCAAGGGGGTGACGGAAGGTGGATCATCCGGTTCGGGTATTTTCAGTTACAGCGATAAAGGCTATTACGAATTACGGGGCGGTTTACAAGGTGGTCCGTCTGGTTGTACCTCATCGGATCAGCGGGATTATTATTCGCGTCTGGATCGCATTTATCCGAAGCTGAAGCAATGGCTGGATCCGAATGGCGATGGTAGTACCACGCCCAATCCCAATCCGACCCCGACACCAACACCCACACCGACTCCAACTCCAACGCCCACACCGACTCCAACTCCAACTCCAACGCCTGGCAAGTGCGAAACTCAATTGGATGTTAGTCGTGAGTACACCATTGCGAACAAGCTGAGTGGCAGCAATATGGTGCCGGCAGGTGATGCAGCCTTGTCGCCAATGATTGTCTGGAATGACGACAATGTCGTGCGTTGGAAGCTACAGCGCAACAATGAAGGTTTCTACATCATTACGTCCAAGGCCAGCGGTTTGGCACTGGACCTGCACGGCAGCACCAAGGGTAAGGTAGGCGGTGCATCGATCCTGTTCACGCTTCACAAAGGCGTCAACCAGCAATGGTGCCCAACAGCGGTCACAGGTGGCTATCAATTGGTGTCACGTTACAGCGGTTTCCCGCTGGGGATTGCCGCAGCACAGGATGGCACGCCGATTGTTCAGCAGGCGCGTGGTACCAGTAATGAAGGTGCAACATGGGTACTGACGGCACGTAGCATTCGTTGATGAAACGGTGAGCCTGTCGACACTCGTCGGGTGATGACGACGAGTGTCTTTTGAACACCCCAGGTAAATGAGGTCAAGTCGGCCTGTTTATCTGGGGTTTTTTTATGAGTATCAGACAAGCTCATTCAATCAATCCAGTCGAAAGGTAGTGATTTTTATCAATTGATTACACCGTGGGTGCATTTCATATAAATCTTATGAACAACTTGACATTGGTGATGTAGGTAAGCTGTAGGTGTCATTGATTCAGGATGTGAGAGATAAAATTGATTAATTATTTCAATATTTTTCAAATTGTTTCGCTATATATCTCGTAGTGATTTACCTGTAAATAACATTCATCTGGATCTATTGACCTTTTATCTATATTTAATACCTTTGTCATATCACCTCTACTACGATGCGGAGACCAAAAATTAGTACCGTGATCAAGGAGGTGTGAATGGCAAATAAGCGACTTGTCCAGCCATGGATTGCCCTGTGCCTGGCGTCCGTCCTGAGTAGCGTAGCAGCGGCCAATGGGACACCGCGAATGGTGGGATATTTCTCGATCGATTCGGTCTACAGCCGTGACTTTCAGCCCAAGCAAATACCTGCCACCAGTTTGACGCACCTCAACTATGCGTTTGTCGGATTCAGTGAACGTGGTGATTGCCAGTCGCTGGATACACATTTGGACACTCTCCGTCGCTACCCTGGCGATACAGACAATGACCCTTTCCACGGCTTGTTCAATCAGTTTCGTAAGTTGAAAGTGGCGTCCCCGCATTTGAAAATCATCATGTCGATTGGTGGAGGCAAGGCCACCAAGCAGTGGAGTCGTGTCGCCAATGACCCGATTGCACGGTATCAACTGGCCCGCTCATGTGCTGATTTTGCTGCGCGTTATGGTTTTGACGGGATAGATCTGGATTGGGAGTATCCGGTGGTCAGTGATGGTACAAACCACCCACAAGATCGTAGCAATTACACTAAGCTGGTTGAATCTTTTCGGGCTGAACTGACCCGTGTAGGTCAGCCCAACCGGAAACACATGTTGCTGACGGCCGCCGTGGCACCCACAGCCTGGCGTGTGGCGCATCTCGAAACGGACAAACTGAAGTCATTGTTCGACTGGGTAAATGTAATGGTCTATGACCTACATGGTGCCTGGGAGCCAATGACCAACTTCCATTCCGCACTGTATCCATCCGCCACGGACCCTTCGCCCAATAAGGCCGCGTTGACCGTAGATGGCGCTGCCAAGATCTGGCTGAAAGCCGGTTTTGCGCCGGATCAGATTGTGTTGGGTGTCCCATTGTTCGGTCGTAGTTGGACGGCACTGGAACGCAGTAATAATGGGGTATTCCAACGCGCCAGTACGACACCACCCGCCGGGACTGGTGAGGAGCGCGGCTATCGCCGTTACACGGACATACTGGCCAAGCTGGACAGTGGTGAATTCACCCGTTACTGGGATGACAGCGCCAAACAGCCCTGGGCGTATCAGCCACGTAGTAGCGAGTTTGTTGCCTATGAAGACTTGGAATCACTGACTCATAAAGCGGATTACGTGAAGGCCAATAAGCTGGGTGGTCTGATGCTCTGGGAATTGAGTGACGATGCCAACGGTAACCAGTCATTGGTGAAGCGCGCTGCTGATGCACTGGCATCAGGCAATGGCACAGTGCCGGGTAGCACGATCCCGTCAAGTGGTGGGAAGCCAGGGACAGAGCTATCGAGCTGTACAGAGATCGGCGTGAAGCCTGGGCTTTATTCGCTCATTGCCCGGCATAGTGGCAAAGCACTGGATGGAGCACATGGCGCCAAACCTGTTCAATGGGCCGTGGCCAATCGTGATGATCAGAGCTGGCAAATTCAGACAGTGTCAGCCGGGTTTATCCGCCTGATTTCAAAGAAGAACAATCTCGCACTGGCCAGCACGGGTACTGATGCCACCTTTGAAGCCGTCGGTAGTGCGTCCAGCCAACAGTGGTGCCCTGTCAAAGTCGGGGGTGATCACATTGTGTTACGTCAACGTAGTACAGGCCAAGTGCTGGATGTGAAGGGCAGCTTTCAGACCGACGGTACACCGATCATGGTCTGGTATGCTACAGGGCGGACCAACCAGCAGTGGCAGCTGAAGCCTGCTGGTACAACCCCACCGACTAATGGCTGGTGGAAACCCAAGCCGGGTAACTCTTGGCAATGGCAGCTCAGTGGCGTGATCGATACTTCGGTTGATGCGCAGATGTTCGATATCGACCTGTTTGAAACCCCACAGGCCACAATCGACGCGTTACATGCCAAAGGTCGCAAAGTGGTGTGCTATTTCTCGGCGGGTTCATTTGAAAAAGGCCGTCCGGATGCCGACCGCTTTCCGACCACAGTACTGGGTGAAGTGCTGGATGGTTGGCCTGATGAGCGTTGGCTGGATATTCGACAGATCAATCAATTGGCAGCAGTCATGACCAAACGCCTGGACTTGGCAGCCAGCAAGCAATGTGACGGTGTCGAGCCGGACAATATCGATGGTTATACCAATTCCACCGGCTTTCCGCTCAAGGCGGCCGACCAACTGGCCTATAACCGCTGGCTGGCTCAGGAAGCCCACAAGCGTGGTTTGTCGATCGGTTTGAAGAATGATGTCGACCAGATCAAGGAACTGGAGCCTTATTATGATTGGGCCTTGAATGAGCAATGTTTTCAATACGACGAATGTGATGGTTATCAGGCCTTCATCAAGGCTGGTAAGGCTGTGTTCGGGGTAGAGTATTCAGGCAGCACCAGCGGCTTCTGTGCCAAAGCCAATGCGGCCGGCTATGACTGGTTGAAAAAGCGGCTTGAACTGGATGTCTACCGGGTTGCCTGCCGCACCAACAAAGGAGCTGGTGGCCCAATCGGTACTCAGGACTGAATGGGGAGTGCATCTGGAGGCAGTCGGTAGTTGACTGAAAGGTAAAACCGAATCGATCCGGAACAACAGCCTGCTGATGGAGCGAGGTCATAAAAAACCGCCGGCCAATGGGGCGGCGGTTTTTACTTCCATTATTACTTTGCTTCACTTTGGCACAGTCAGTTGCTTGTGCAATGACTGAATATCAATCATCAATTGTTGGTCGATGGTTTCAATCGACCGGGCCAGATAGTCCGCCAGTTGTCTCTCCTGCGGGTGCATTCGATCCAGTTTCAGAGGTGACATCACAAACAGATGGTACAGCTCGACCAGTGTGATCTGGCTTGGTGAGCGTCTGAGCAACCAGCCATCCTGCTCTGTTTTCTCAATCAGCCTGGCTTGGGTCAGCCGATGCAATAGCGTAGCCAGATGATCCATACCGCACTGCAGTTTTTTCTGCATCTGCCAAGCGGATGGGGTATCGCCATGTTGTTGCGATTCACACAGCAACAACAAGATGCGTACCGCATCAAAAAAACTACGGCCAGTTTCAGGTTTACGTCGCCAGGCATGGGCTTCCCAGTAGGACAAACAGGCAGACAACACTGCACCGAACAGGATGATGGCCCACATTACATACAGCCACATCAAAAAGATCGGGAAGCTGGCGAAGGCGCCATAGACCAGGTTGTAGCTACCCATACCTTTGATGTACACGCCAAAGCCACGTTTGGCCAGTTCAAACAGCAGGGCCGCGGCAATCCCCGCTTTCAGCGCATGCTTGCGTGGTACCTGGCAATTGGGGATGACGTAATACATCATCGAAAAGGCCAATGTTGCCAACAATAACTGCGAACCGTTCAACAGCACAATTTCTGCGAATGGCAGCTCCCGCGCATAGTCTACTGAGCGGGCCAGCACTGATGAGGTCAGGCTCAAACTTGCCCCAACCAGAATCGGGCCCAGCGTCAGGGCAGCCCAATACAGCACAATGCGCCGAAAAAATGGGCGTTCGGTACTGACATGCCAGATTGCATTGAAGGCGCGTTCAATGGTCAGAATCATCATCAGCGCCGTGACAGCCAGTGAGATGATGCCAACAGCAGTCAGCTTGGTGGCATTGTCAGAAAATTGCCGCATGTAGACTGAGATGACTTTGCCGGCCGAATTGGGTACCAGATTGGTCAGCAGAAATACCTTGAACTGGTTGCTGAAGTCTTCAAATACCGGAAAAGCGGAAAAGATCATCAGTACGATGGTCAAAAACGGCACCAGTGCCAGTAGCGTGGTAAATGTCAGGCTGCCTGCCGCCTGCAGGCATTGATCCTGTTGAAAACGCTGCAATACAAAGCGCAAAAAGCTGGCTGGCGCATGCAGTGGGGTTTTGCGGGCGTGGGTAATCAGGTTGAGCAGCATGGGCACCTGGAAACGGGAAACGGTGTCGTATAATACTGCATCCCAAACCATGGCCATGTCTATGCACGATATTCTGGTGTTGTATTACAGCCATCATGGCTCGGTCAAACAACTGGCGCAACAGATTGCGCGTGGTATTGAAAGTGTTCCTGGTTGCTGTGCCCGCTTGCGTACGGTGCCCAAGGTATCTACCGTCTGCGAGGCAACGGCCCCATCCATTCCTGATAGTGGTGCGCCGTATGTGGCAGCCAGCGATCTGGCCGAATGCATTGGCATTGCGATGGGAAGTCCTACCCGCTTTGGTAACATGGCCGCTCCAATGAAGTACTTTTGGGATGGCACTGCCAGTGAGTGGAGTAAAGGAACGCTGGTCGGCAAGCCAGCCTGTGTTTTCACCAGTACTGGGTCGATGCACGGCGGAAATGAAACCACTTTACTGAGTATGATGCTGCCCCTGCTGCATCACGGCATGATTTTGCTAGGCGTACCGTTTACCGAAGCGGCACTCAGCATTACTCAGACCGGTGGTACGCCTTATGGTGCCAGCCATGTTGCCGGCATAACCGGTGATCTGCCGATATCCGATCACGAAAAACAACTATGCATGGCGTTGGGCAAACGCCTTGCCGAAACCGCATTGAAGCTCAATTTATGAATCTGACCCGTATGTTGTACTTGGGCGCAGTCGGTAGTTTGACCGCCCTGATCTTCCTATGCCTGGCTTGGGAACTATGGCTCGCGCCCTTGCGGCCTGGTGGTTCGTGGCTGGTGCTGAAAGTGATCTTTCTGTTGTTCCCGTTGTTTGGCATCCTGCGTGGCAAG
Organism: Chitinivorax sp. B; assembly: GCF_005503445.1. Classification (NCBI taxonomy): domain Bacteria; kingdom Pseudomonadati; phylum Pseudomonadota; class Betaproteobacteria; genus Chitinivorax; species Chitinivorax sp. B. The sequence continues at coordinate 7,452 of NZ_SCOH01000039.1, forward strand.
GTTTACACCTACCAGTGGTCCAGCATGTTCATTCTGCTGTATTTCACCGAAGGCATTGTGCGTGGCTGGTCTGACAAGGGCCTGTCGCAGATGTTGGCCTGGGGTGAGCTGGCCTTGTCCTGCGTGTTTTTTGTTTGCGTGATTTACTTTGCTCGCAATGAGAAACGTCGTTTGGCGGGGTTGTCGTGATGGATATCACGGACGTTGTCGCCCGTGTTATTCGGTAGTAGTAGCCTCAACCAAGTACCGCAGCAACTAGGGCTGTATCAAGAGGGACGCTTCTTTAGCGTGTACTGGGTATATGGTGGTGCCGGTTTGTACGTCTTTCTACTGATGTTGTTTGCACCGGATTTGTAAAAGGATGGCCAGGAGTGGGCATCGACGGGTTTGTCTTCGGTGTACCGACCGTGCGTGATCGTCGCTATACAAACAACCCATACCACGGAAAAAAAGCCCATGTGTCCCGCCGGTACACATGGGCGTCTTGGGTAATGGCTTGAATCAGCGACGATGCGATGCTGATTGTTTTGCCGCAGAGACATGGCAATAATGCCAACCCAAAGCCAGCAGACCTGATACAAGTAACAAGGTAGAGTTGGGTTCAGGGATTTCTCCATGTGCTTGCAAGCATATATCAAGCCATAATTTTTACTTTATATTAATCATGATGTTATATCTAAATTAATCAATTTTTAATTTGATATGTAAGATATATCGACTCTAGGATGTTTATCGTTGGGGAAAGATTGGGTTAGTGTATATGTGCCAGGGGCGTGTGTTGCTGTAGCCTGGTAGAAAGCATCAATACCTACATTGGCAGCGTGCCTGACAATTGTGCGGTGTAATAATTTTCGACAAATGGCTATCGTGCGATTTGGCATGTTGACATGCCTATAGTGAAAACAGGACGCTGGATTTACTGTGCTCCTATTTGATATCGACTATGAGGTCTGCCGTGGCGACTCCTCCTCCCTCAAGCATGTTCCGAAAGGACTTTGTAGCACCAGAGGTGAAGGTGCAAGTACAAGATTCCGCGATGTCCGGCGTGAGTGGTAACGCCAGTCCCTATGCGCATATTTTGCCGACGGCATCGTTGATGACAGGGCTATGTCTGGTCACGCTGGTGTTGGTTAAGTTGGTGAAACTGCGAGCCGGGGATGGTTTCATGGATGTGGCCGTGGCGATCAATGCGACCTTGTATTTCTTCAGCGCTGTGCTGTCGTTCTTTTCCATGCGATCCGGGCGGTTGGCGTTGCGTTGGGAGAAGGCGTCTGATGTCATCTTTCTGATCGGGTTGCTGTATACGGTAGTGATTGCGTTGTTGTACGCGCTGGATATTCTGTAACGACTGGTGATACCGAGACGGCATCATTGGTTGATCAGGAATGTTTGCCGGTTGGCCGGATTTGTCCGTATGTCGTCCGGAAACTGCATTGGGCAAGCGGTGGGATATACCTAAACTGGCGTCATCTCAACCCCTGATGGAATTTGCGCCATGTCCGCCCAAACCGCCTTATTGGTCATTGATGTTCAACAATCTTTCCTGCATCGTCCCTATTATCGTGAAGACGGCATGTCCGACTTCCGCAATCATTTGCTCAAACTGATTGATGGGGCTGCAAGTCATCAAATACCGATTGTGCATATTTTTCACTCAGAAGGCGAAACTGGGCCGTTTTCCAAGGCATCAGGCCTGGTCAAAGGTTTTGACTGGTTACCTGCTAACCAGGCCATCACGTTTGAAAAACATGTGCACAACTCATTCACCGATACTGAATTGAGTGACTGGCTGGCCGCCCGTGGCATAACCAGGCTGGTTGTGTCAGGCCTGCGTACGGAGCAGTGCTGTGAAACAACGACACGAGTTGCATCAGATCTAGGTTATCAAGTGGATTTTGTGACTGAAGCCACAGGAACCTTCCCGATGATTCATCCTTTGAATGGTCGCGAGTTCAGTACGCGTGAAATCAAAGAGAAAACTGAGTTGGTATTGGCGGACCGCTTTGCCACGGTCAAAACGGTAGAGCAGGTGCTTGCCGACTGGCAGACAGCACCAGTCTGATCGATTTAACTGGCAGCCATGCCCGATTCAAGTCGGTATGGCAGTTCAACTGCTTGATTGAAAAGGATCTTGGATCATGCTGGATATGCGGCCTGGTTGTGAATGCTGTAACGTCGATCTGCCGCCGGATTCGGTCGACGCACGCATCTGTACGTTCGAGTGCACTTTCTGTGTATCCTGTGCTGAGTCGATGCTGGGTGGCCAGTGCCCCAACTGTGGCGGGGAACTGGTTGTACGTCCACGCAGGCCTACCAGTTTATTGGTAAGTCATCCTGCCTCGACGCAACGTGTCTACAAGCCGGCTGGTTGTGCCAATGCCAAACAGATTGTTACCTGACCTTGCCGGGTTATCCACTACTTGCCGTTTTGACCGGAGTTGCCATGCCCTTACGTGATATCGCCCTGGCCTTGATCATTGTTGTGATCTGGGGATTCAACTTTGTGGTGATCAAGTGGGGGTTGCAAGGCGTACCACCATTGCTGCTGTGTGCATTACGTTTTCTTGCGGTGGTGTTTCCGGCCATCTTTTTCGTGAAGCGCCCACAGGTGCCACTGTCAGATATTGTGCTGTATGGCATGACCTGGGCGGTGATTCAGTTCGGCTTTCTGTTTTCGGCCATTCAGGTGGGCATGCCAGCCGGTTTGGCGTCAGTGGTATTGCAATGCCAAGCATTCTTTACGTTGTTGTTTGCCGCTGCCATGTTGCGTGAGCACTGGCGTGCAACCCAGCTGGCCGGCTTGACGGTGGCAACGGTTGGTTTATGGTTGATCGGGAGCGCTCATGGCCAGTCCATGGCGTTGTTGGGCTTTTTGCTGACTATTTGTGGTGCGGTGGGTTGGGGCTTCAGCAATGTGGTGGTACGGCGTATGTCGCAACGTGTACAGTCAGTGGATATGTTGGCCTTCGTGATCTGGGCTTCTATCCTGCCGATGGTGGCATTCGCCATATTATCGTTATGGCTGGAAGGCCCGGTGCGCGTTACAACAGCATTGGTGAATCTGAGCGGTGTATCCATCTTTGCCGTGCTGTATCTTGCCTATGCGGCCACCATTGTCGGATATGGTTTGTGGACAGGGCTGTTGAAGCGGTATCCGGCGAATTCGGTTGCACCTTTCAGCTTGTTGGTTCCGTGGATTGGCTTGCTGTCAGCATCGTTGCTGCTGGATGAGCAGTTGGTGGGACAGCAATGGGTTGGTAGCCTGTTATTGATGGGTGGGTTGGTATTGAATGTATTTGGCGCAAAAGTGATGACCTGGCTGAGATTGGGGCCAGATGCAGCCTGACAAAGAGTGTGCAACCTATGTTCGAGACTGCTGAAGCTGCAATGGATCCGTTGGATCTGTATTTTGTGCTTACCCCACGTTTTGCCTTGCTGGATTTTGCCGGGCCAGCGGAGGCGTTCCGAATTGCCAATGAATTTGGTGCTACGTTTCGCATACATTGTGTGGCACCAGTGCCGAGTCTGTGTTGTTCCATTGGTTTGCGTCACGATGGTTTGACGCCTCTGCCGGCTGACATACCGGCAGAACACAGTCTGATCATGTTGACCGGTACCACCTGCTCGGCGATCGACTATCAACAGCCTGAAGCGCAGCAGGTAGTGGATTGGTTACGTCGGATCTTTACGCCTCAACATCGTTTGGCCACCGTGTGTTCATCGGCCCAATTGGCGGCACGTGCCGGCTTGTTGGATGGCCGGCAATGTACAACCCACCATAGCGTGGTTGATCGCCTGAAATCCCTCGCACCAATGGCCAAAGTGGTGGAAGACCGCGTGTTTGTGGAGGATGGGCCGATTGCTACCGCGGCGGGCATTACCGCCGGCATTGATCTTGCGCTATATCTGATAGAACGCCATGCCGGTGCGGGGATTGCACAACAAACTGCGCGTGAGATGGTGGTGTATCTGCGGCGAAGTGGCCAGGACCCGCAATTGTCGCCATATCTGTCTTATCGTAACCACCTGCATCCGGTCGTGCATAGGGCACAGGATTTGATTTGTCGCGAACCGCGCAAGCATTGGCAACTGGCTGAGCTGGCAGCGGCGACTCATGTCAGCACACGCAGCCTGACCCGTTTGTTCCGCGAGCATGGTGGGGTCACGGTGAATGATTATCAGCTGTCCATTCGTCTGGCGCATGCCCGTTGCCTGCTTGAGACAACACGACAATCCATCGAGCAGGTTGCCGAATTGACTGGCTTTGGCTCAGCGCGGGATTTTCGTCGGGCCTGGTCACGTATTTACACCGAAAGCCCCATGGCTTTTCGCCGCATTACAATGGCCTAGGAGGCTGGCTGTTCGACCGGATCAGTCCCATTACAGGAGTACATCATGATCTGGTTACAGATGATATGGCGGTTGCTGTTGGTTGGACTGGTGCAAATTGCAGTCATTGCTGCAGGCTGGTCGTGGTGGGTGGATGGTTTGGGGCAGGCTGCAAGTTACCTGTCGGCAGGATGGTGGGCAAGTATGCTTGGCCTGATCGTACTGGCGATGGTATTGCTGGTGCCGTTGGCTGCAATGGGGCTGGGTGGCTTGGTTGCTTTTTTGCTTGGTCGTAGCCTGAAACTAGCAATTGATGGCCTGAAAGTGGGGTTACTTGCTTTGCTTTGGTTCGCAGTCTGCCATGGAATCGCCTATCACTGGCTATGGCAGTTACAGCCTCCCGTACCAAATCAGCACAGTAGCTATGGTGGTGTCTTTCATGGGCTGTTGTACCTGCTTGGGACCTGCTATGTGGTGGGGTCCGCCATCTTGGTGACCAGACTGTTGGCCAGTCAGGCGGTAGCCGCACCGCTTGTTACCAAAACCTGATGGCCTCTTGATCATTAAGAGCGGCTAACAAAACCCAGCGAAGTGGTTCTGGTTAGGCGTGCAAACGAAGGCAGTAGAAAGTACGACAAGTTTGCACAACAACACCAGAAGGGTTTTGTTAGCCGCTCTAAGCCACACGTACCAACATCCGTCTATATACCGCGACTCAAGCTGCTGATGATTTTCCACCGCAGGTGTCACGATATTGCGCCATTCGTATCAACCGGCAATCCCACGTCCGGCTGACTGGTATTCCTGGTGGAATACGTCAAAGATCACGCCTGCTGTATCAGCTCGTTTTGGCGGGTCATGTCGTTCACACAATAAAGGGAACAATAAGATGGAGAAGCACAATACTCCTTATCAGCTTGCATGCGGACAGCCTGGTGCCTTGATCCCCATGGTTTTAGCGGTAGGGGCTGCCTTGATGATCTCGCCTGCCTGGGCTGCTGGGCCGACTTGTGCACCGTTGCCGGGTACGTCGGCGGTAATTTATGTAGGCACCAATAAGGTGTCAGGTAGCGGAACAATCGATAGCCCTTATAACCAGTTCGACACAGCCATGGGCTGTGCGCGGGCAGGTGACACCATCGCGATTCTGGGGCGATTCAATCTCGGCAAGGAGAGTGTGATCAATCGAAGCAAATTGACGGTTCGTGGCCAACCACGCGTTTATAGCGACGGTAACCGCGAATGGACGGAACCATCCGACGTGACTTGTCAGTCAGTGACGGTACCACGGTCTTGCCTGCGGATAGGTGGGCAGCGTGACATCGTGATAGCCAATCTGAAGCTCACAGGTGGCGAGCGGGCGCCAATCGACATTGGCTGGGGCGCGCATGCCGTCACAGTCGAAAACAATGTATTGCGGCACGCCCCACGGGTGTTGCCAAGCAATCAAAGTGGCTACGGCCTCTATGTGTTTGGTAATCAGGCTGCACCAAGCAACGGTATTGTCATCCGCAATAATGACGTCTCCAGTACCAATACAGGCATCTATGTCAATTTTGTCAACGAGCTGACACTTTTCGGGAATATTGTTCATGACGTACCAAATGGTGATGGTGTGGTGGTTGAGCACATCAACAGCGGCTTGCTGCAAGCCAATACGGTGAACACTATCGGTAGTGTGGTGCCGGGCGGTACGAACTGTTCGCCCAGCTTGTCGGCAGGGATCAAGCTTCGCGAATCACATAAGGTTGATCTGGTCAGCAATAAAGTTAGCGAGATTACCGGGCCGGGCATTCAGATCCGGCGTGTGCAATACGAACCCATCACCGATCCACGAAATCCAGATATGCCAGCCTCGACAGGCATTACCATCGCAGATAACGTCATTCGCCACGCTGTGACATTCAACAGCCCAGCCAATCGCCCGGCGGGTTGTCCGTCTGGTTGGCCCAGCGCTATGGTGGTCAGTTATGTGGACCGGTTCGTGGTGGAGCGCAACACTGTCCACCAAAACTGGGGGGAGGGCATTGCCATCAATACCGCTGTCAACGGCCGGGTGGAGGCAAACGACGTTCGGGATAATTTTGGGGTCAATCTTTACCTGAATAATGCGACCAATATTCGGGTGCTGCGCAACTTTGCAGGTTATACCGATGGCGTACTGGGTGAGCCATTTCATCGGTTCAATGCGCCTGCCATCGGCATTGGGATGGCAAACGAATCGCAACCGGATAACCCGGCTGAATCGAAAAATTTCCGCCCGCTTAAGGACCTGGTTATTGCCAACAATATCGTCCGCGGTGGTCGAGCTGGTATCAACCATTATTGGGGGCAACCCGGTACACCTGCTGGGCAACATTACCATGCCAGCGGTTTGCAGAATGTGCGTATTTTCAACAATACTGTCCATGGCAGCTGGATCAATGCAGTAATCGGTATCTCTGAACTACGGCCGCAGGATGTCGTGCCGCCCTACGTTCCACATCAGAATATTCATCTCAACGCTAACCTTTTTGTTCAACACAGCCATGCGCCGTTGAGAAGAATCGAAGCAGGAGCCCAGTCTGCCATTACCTATTCAAGCAACGCCTGGTTCCGTACGACACCATGCAAGGCAGAAACCTGTCCGGATCAACCGCTTGCCCTGCCGCAAGGGGATGCAAGCTACGACCCGCTGCTGGCCATGCCAGGTCATTCAGAGCCCAAAGGCTATACTTTGAGCAATGATTCGCCTGCACGATACGCGTCGCGGTATTCGTTTCCTGAATGGGATGCGGCTGGGCAGGATTTCTTTGGCAATACACGTAGAACGGCGGGGAAGGATGTGGGTGCCCATGAAATACCAGATAACGTAAAACGCTGATCTACGACAAGGTGTGATTCCGGTGCCAATGCACCGGAATGCCTGACAAAGAGAAAGGACGGACATGGGGAAAAGTCTGTATGCCATGCTGGGCACCACGCCCACCGCATCCGCTGTGGAACTGGAAACCAGCTATCAGGGCAGTACGTCATGCGTACCAGGAACTACCCACCGGTCTGGATCAGACGGAAAAGCTGGAGGCGCTCGACAAGGCCTATGCCATTCTGGCTGATCCGGTTCGTCGCGGTATTTACGATGCGAGTCTGAAGTCCGGGACCGCATCGCAAATGGAGCAAAGCATCCGGCCGACCAAACCCACCCGCGAGCTGCCGGCATACGAAGGTGTGGAGCTGAAGATGAGTGGTTCACCATCGGATACGATGCGAAAACGTGTGATCATCATGTTGACTGGTATCGTGATCAGCATATCGGGGATGGCGGTATTCTGGTACGTGACCGGAAAGGCGACTCAGCAGGTGGGTGGTGGCTTGAATAGCCTGCTGGAAAACGAGAGCCTGCAGGAATATGCCTACCGAAGCCGAGACGATACGGCAATGCGTATGATGACCCGGATTGAGCGCACCGAAGACCGCATCTGGCAATTGAAACAAGCCCGTCAAGTTGCACCGGCGGAAAAACGTGATGACTATAACCAGTCCATTCGTGAATTGCAGACCCAACAACAAGCACAGAAAAAAGCACTGAGAGAACGTTTGAATGCGGTTGGTGCGATCCCACCGCCTTAACTACTGATGGGTTGCTGACGAGCTCTGGTGTCGCATACAGAGCATGACCACCGGTTCATCCTGCCTACCCGGCCTTGTGTCGTTATTTTCCGAAATCCATATCCTGTCTACCTACAATAAAATGGAATTCGACATCATCTGGGTGAAACGAGTACACCATGATTGCTGTCGGACAGGTGTCTGGTTGTGCCAAGTGGTGCAATGGATGATGAGTCGGTGTGGCAAGGGCGAAAATGAAGCAAAGCCAGTGGATGTGGTGGAATGCTGTGTTGTATTGCATGCTGCTTGGACAGCCGCTACAGGCCCAGGTCATATTGAAGATTGCCACTGGCGAATTGCCCCCCTACGCAACCAAATCCCGCCCGGATAGTGGTATTGCGTTGAATGTCATACGCCGGGCATTTGCACGGGTTGGTTACCAGGTCGAATACCATTTCATGCCCTGGTCACGGGCGCAGGCTGAAACGCGAATCGGTAAGTGGGATGCCACCGCCTACTGGGGCCGAACATCGGAACGAGAGCGTGATTTCCTGCTCAGCGACAATGTGCTGACTGAACAATGGGTATTTCTGCATCGGCGCAAAACCCCATTCGACTGGCAGACTCTGGATGACTTGGCCAATTACCAGATCGCGGTGATTCAGGACTATACCTATACACCCGATTTCCGAGCCCGACTCGCCAGCCGCAAGCTTCATGGTGATGCTACACCGGATGATCTGGCTGCGTTGCGGAAGCTGATACTGGGACGTGTCGACATCGTGCCGATGGAGCGTAACGTGGCATGCGATCTGCTCAAACGTTTCTTTCGTGAAGAAGAAGCCGACCAGTTGGCAGCCCATCCCAAGTTGATGACTGACCGTTTCACCACTCATTTGATGCTGACCCGAAGCAAACCAACCAGCACCAAAGTGCTGCAGGATTTCAATGAAGGCCTCAAACAATTGCGTGACTCTGGGGAACATGGCGGGTTACTGCAGCAACTGTCATGCCCCTTGGTATGGTCAACACCGTCCAAACAGGTAACCAGTTCGATCGGACCTTGATCGGTAGCGAGCTGAGGCTCGGCAGGGTTGCCCAAGGCAGGCAGATCAGTTGAAACTCATGCAAGCGCAATACACGCAGCAAACCCGTTTTGCAGTCCTGTTACCGGTAATGCACGGCCAATCAGGATGATATCGGTACGTGGAATCTGCTCACCCCATTCACGGCCATAGTCGAACCCTGCAATTTGATGTACGCCCTGAAAGACCAATCGACGTGGTTCACCGGCAATGGCAATGACTCCTTTGTGTCTCAGCAGATCGTCCCCATGGGTTTCCATCAGTGCTGTCATGAAGGCGCTGATGCGTTGCATATCGACCGGGCCATCATGGCTTAGATGCAGCGCAATGATGTCGTCGTTGAAGGATTTTGTAATAGGCTGGAATGCAGCCTGTTTGTTTGCCTGGCCAGGGGTATAGAGGCGGGATGGAATCGGTACAGGTTTGTCGAGCAGGTCTTCATCCAGATGGAACCCGCGAACGTTGAATAGCATATCCAATGCAACGGCACCGTGATCCAGCCTGTATTGCGGGGCATTCAGATTCATGCGTGCCAAACGCTCACACAATTCATCCACTGCTTCGGCGTTGACCAGATCAGTTTTGGAGAGCAGCAATCGGTCTGCAAAGCCGACCTGCTTGCGTACTACGGCGTGTTCGTCCAACTGCTTGGGGCCATGCAGGCTGTCAACCACGGTAATGACGGCATCCAGTACATAAGCTGCGGCCAGTTCTTGTGCCGCGAAAAAAGTTTGAGCAATAGGGGAGGGGTCGGCCAGACCTGTGGTTTCAATGACGACCCGATCAAACTTCAATTCGCCTGCCAAGCGACGTTCATGCAACGAGCGTAGGTGATGCGCCAGATCGCCACGAATGGTGCAGCATAGGCAGCCGTTGGTCATTTCCACTACTTCACTGGCTTCCTGGATCAACAACTGGCTATCGATGTTGACCGGGCCGAATTCGTTTTCGATTACCGCTATTTGAAAGCCATGGTTCGCGCGCAGGATATGGTTGAGCAAGGTTGTTTTGCCTGCGCCAAGAAAGCCGGTGAGCAGAGTGACGGGGATCGGGGAGGTGGTCATGCGTTCTCGCTGTCTGGTTTGGTGAAACGCCCATTGTCAGGTGGGTAGATAGGTGGTTGATGGTGAATCAATGCCCGATTCTTGTGGTTTGGCTGTTACTGGCGAGGTCGAGCTAGTGTAGTGTCTCACATGGAATGAGACAAAAAAATGCGTCCATCACGCCGACGCTTCGTCGCGAAATCCATCACTTTTGTCAGTCGCAATCTACGTGAAACACCACACTGGCCAACACGGTAATCCCCGCGAAGCCACTTCGCGGCGCTTAACGGCCGCCAGCAACATCAATGAATGCACCCGTGGTGAACGAGGCTTTGTCTGACAGCAGCCATAAAATGGCTTCCGCCACTTCATGAGGAGTGCCACCACGCTTCATTGGCACGCCATGCTTGACCCGCTCGATCCGGTTCGGTTCCCCGCCACTGGTGTGCATGTCGGTGTCGATGAAGCCTGGGCGCACGGCATTGACGCGAATGCCTTCCTCGGCGACTTCACGCGCCAGACCCAGCGTCATGGTATCCAGCGCACCCTTGGAGGCCGCATAGTCAATGTATTCGCCAGGGGAGCCCAGCCGTGCCGCCGCCGACGATACATTCACGATGGCGCCGCCTTGTCCGCCATGACGGGTAGACATTCGTTTGACTGCTGCTTTGGCACACAGAAACGGGCCAATGACATTGGTCGACATAATGCGCTGCAATCGTGCTGCATCCATGTTTCCCAGGCGCATTTGCTGCTCCAGGATGCCGGCATTGTTCACCAGTGCTGTGATTCGTCCAAGCCTTGTATCCAGCGTATTGAACAGCCGGGTGACGTCCTCTTCAATGGCGACATCGGCCTGCAATGCAATGGCATGTCCACCCTGCTGGCAAATGGTGTCGACGACTGACGCAGCTGCGGCTGCATCATGTCGGTAATTGACGCAGATCTTGTAGCCATACAGGGCCGCCAGTTTGGCTGTGGCGGCGCCGATGCCACGGCTGGCGCCAGTCACCAACAACACCTGTTCCATGGTGCATTCTCCTTACCTGGGCTATGTTGCCATCAGCTTACCAGAGCACACCGATTGACTGCGACCGGGTAGGTCACCAACGACAAGACACCAGTACCTATCCGCACTGGTGTCTTGTTACCTTACTGGGCCGACTTACCGTGCCAGAAAGCCACCGTTGATGAAGATGGACTGGGCGGTGATCCAGTGGCCCTCCGGCGATACCAGTAGCTTGGCTAGCGGTACCAGATCTTTTACCTCACCCAACTGACCGGTTACGCTGGCGGCTTTCAGGTACGCTACCGATTCGGGTGTTTCAGCCGGGTAGAAGAACGATGTGTTCATCGGCCCGGGGCACATGGTGTTGACCGTGATGCCACGATGGCCGATTTCTTTGGCCAGCGCACGAGTAAAGGCTTCCAGCGGTGCCTTGCTGCCCGCATAGGCGGCATAGTAACCAGTCGTTGCCCCCAGCAATGTGGTACCCAGATTCAGGATGCGACCATTGTCGCGCAGGCGTTTGGCAGCTTCCTGCATGCAGAAGAAGGCGGCTTTGGTATTCAGGTTGAAGATTTGGTCGTATTCCACTTCGTTGATCTCCACGTAGGCCTTCTTCAATACTTGGCCAGCGGTATTGATCAGGATATCGAGGTGACCAAAACGAGCTTCGACTGCATCAAACAATTGACGTACTTCGGCAACCTTGGTGACATCGGCCTGAAACAAGGCTGCATCACTTCCGGCTGTGCGAATGGCGGCAGCCGTTTCTTCCGCTCCGGTCTGGGACGACGGGCTGTGGTAATGTACCGCCACTGCTGCACCTTCTTGCCCCAACATTTCTGCAAATGCGCGCCCCATATTGCGGGATGCGCCAACAACCAATGCCACTTTACCTTTGAACGTTTGCTGAGCCATGACAATCACCTCATCTTGAACTGTTGATCTATCCGCCATACGGCGAGGACGTGAGGCACAGTGTATTGGTCGAGCTTGTCGCGATAAATTGGCTGAAGCTGATAACACTGATCAGATTTCGTGACTAATCCGCTTGACTAGGTCTGGCTGGTGTCAACCGTGATCGATACCAATTTACACATGGCAACACGGTGATATAGGCCCAATTGTGTTTCACGCGCCAGCCTGGCTCGCATGGCCCGGCTGCATAGGTCTGTCGGGGTGATGTGAACGCCCCGTTTCAGATAAAACGGGGCGTTCCACGGCACGTGTTGAAACGTGGTAAGGGTGATGGCAGCATGTTGTTGGCTAGCTGCAGCTGAGATGGCTGCATTCAGCAAGGCCGTTCCCAAGCCCTGTTTGCCCTGATCTGGCAACACACTCATTTCGCCAATGTGTAGGCCATCATCGGTCACTTCCGCAAATAGAAATCCAGCCAACAGGCTATCTACACAGGCGACCCAAAGCAGGTCTTGGCGATGTGCAGTCTGCAACATGGCAAGTGGTGTCGCTTGGCTGCGTATGGAGGCGGGCAGGTCTGCTGGAGTAAAGCGCAGCGCAGCAGCCTGTTCGACGACAGGCAGCTGCGCCAGCTCCGCGTGCACAGCAGGTCGAATGATCAGGCGAGATGCATCGGTTAACAGCATTTGCCTACTTTGCCACCGTAGCGGGCTTCCTGTCTTTCACGAAAGAAAGCCTCGTAGCTCATCGGTTCCTGCTCAGGGTGAGTGGTCCGCATGTGTTGTACATAGGCGTCGTAATCGGGCAGCCCCACCATCAGATTGGCAGCCTGCCCTAAATACTTGCCCAGTTTTCCAAGCTGGTCGAACATCGGTCAGGCCTTGGCTGGGGATGCCGGCAAGGGCAGTTCGCGTGCAGTGGGGTGTGACACGCGATAAGCCTGCCAGCACGCTCTTGCGCCGAAGAACAAAATGCTGATCACCAGCAGCATGAATCCGCCAGCCAGTGTGGCATCCAGATAATCGTTGAAGACGACCTGTTGCATTTGGGTCAGGCTTTTGGCAGGGGCCAGTACCTCGCCCTTGGCGATGGCTGTTTCATACCTGTGGGCGTGAGCCAGGAAGCCTACTTTGGGATTATCCGAAAACACTTTCAACCAGCCTGCTGTCAACGTGCAGATCAGCAGCCAAATGGTCGGGATGATGGTGACCCAGGCATAGCGTTCACGCTTCAACTTGAACAGTACGACCGTTGCCAGGACCAAGGCGATACCGGCCAGCATCTGATTGGCAATGCCGAATAGTGGCCAGAGCGTATTGATGCCGCCAAGCGGATCAACCACCCCCTGATACAGGAAATAACCCCATGCGGCGACACACAAGCCGGTGGCGGTCAGGCTGGCAACCCATGAATCGGTACGTTTCATGGATGGCATGAAAGCGCCCATCAGATCTTGCAGCATGAAACGCCCAGCCCGAGTGCCGGCATCGACTGCAGTCAGAATGAACAGTGCCTCGAACAGGATGGCAAAGTGATACCAGAAGGCTTTCATGCTATCGCCGCCAAACACGCTGGACAGAATCTGTGCCATACCGACCGCTAAAGTCGGTGCGCCGCCAGCACGCGAGATGATCGAATGCTCGCCCAAGTCCTTGGCCGTCTGGTTGATCATTTCCGGTGTGATCAGAAAACCGAAGTTGGAAACGGCCGTTGCTGCACTTTCGGCGGTTTTGCCAATGACAGCGGCCGGGCTGTTCATCACAAAGTAAACACCTGGGTCGATGACCGACGCGGCAATCAGCGCCATGATGGCAACAAAGCTTTCCATCAACATGCCACCATAACCGATAAACGGCATGTGGGTTTCGTTTTCGATCAGCTTGGGGGTGGTGCCGGACGAAATCAGTGCATGAAAGCCTGAAACGGCGCCACAGGCAATGGTGATGAACAGGAATGGGAACAGATTACCAGCCCAGACTGGCCCGGTTCCATCGATGAACTTGGTCAGTGCTGGCATCTTCATTTCAGGCGCGACAATCAAGATGCCGATTGCCAGCCCGACAATAGTACCGATTTTCAGAAAAGTAGACAGGTAATCGCGGGGAGCCAGCAGTAGCCACACTGGCATGACGGAGGCGATAAATCCGTAGCCGATCAGCATCCAGGTCAATTGCACACCGGTAAAGGTGAAAGCAGGGCCCCATACTGCATCGGCCGCAACCAGCCCGCCACCCCAGATTGCCAGCATCAACATAACAAAACCAATGACAGAGACTTCACCGATACGGCCCGGGCGCAAATAGCGGCTGTAAACCCCCATGAACAACGCAATCGGGATGGTTGCCGCAACGGTAAATGCACCCCAGGGGCTTTCTGCGAGGGCTTTCACCACAATCAACGCCAATACAGCCAGAATGATCACCATGATCATGAACGTACCAAACAGCGCAATCACACCGGGGACGTGACCGATTTCCGACTTGATCAGATCGCCCAGCGAGCGGCCATCACGACGCGTGGAGATGAACAGCACCATGAAATCCTGTACGGCTCCGGCCAATACCACGCCCGCCAGAATCCACAGCATGCCTGGCAGATAGCCCAGCTGCGCTGCCAGCACGGGCCCTACCAATGGGCCTGCACCGGCAATTGCCGCAAAGTGATGGCCGAACAGCACATGTTTGTTGGTCGGCACATAATCCAGGCCGTCATTGTGACGTACGGCAGGTGTCGCACGGTTGGCATCCAGCTTCATCACCTTGTTGGCGATGAACAAGCCATAGTAACGATATGCAATCAGGTAAACCGATACGGCAGCAACGACAATCCATAAGGCGTTGATGGATTCACCGCGGTGCAGGGCCACGGTACCCAGTGCAAAAGCGCCAATGGCACCGATTGCACCGAACGCCACATGCTGGGCGATGGGGGGCATAGTCTGTCTCCAAATATTGCAGGCCGGCTACATGGGCCGACGTTGTGTCAGGGAAAGGGAGCAGGAACCCAGCTGAGGATATGCGGACGGACTAGGGTAAATACTGGGTTCAGAGCTTGGGCTCTACTATTCTCCTTTTAGAGCATATTAAAAATTCGCAGTACTACTTGTGATGGGTAGGTAGTACTACCAATCAGGCCCAAATGCTGACTTGACAACGACTTGCGCACATGAGATTTACCCGCTGATGAATTTAAAACACAAGATTGTCGCGCTGACCATCCTGCCATTGCTGCTGGCTTTGGGAGCGATCGCCTTATTGGTCTGGCAGCGTGCGGAGCGGGTGGCGGAACAGCAGGCGCAACTGATTGAAGAAACCTTCCTGGCATCCAAGCGGGCTGAACTGAAACATTATGTGGGTCTTGCGCTCAGTTCCATCGAGCCATACTACCAATCCGGTCGTAACGATCGTAACGCGCAGGACCAGGCCAAGGCGGTATTGCGTTCACTGAGCTATGGCAATGACGGCTATTTTTTCGTCTACGATTTGGCTGGCAACAACCTGGTCCATCCTCGTCAACCTAGTCTGGTTGGACGCAATCTCTGGAATTTGACGGATCAGCAGGGGCGGCATGTGATTCGTTCGCTGGTGGATGCCGCGCGACGCGGTGATGGTTATCAACGCTATGGTTGGGAAAAACCATCCACTCACCAGATGACGGAAAAGTTGGGTTATGTAGTGCTGTTGGAACGTTGGGGCTGGGTCGTGGGTACCGGCATCTATCTGGATGATGTGGAACATGCGATGGCCGAGGCACGTGAACGTGCGGCGGACAACGTCCAGAAAACCCTGTTTGGTCTTGGTGCGGTCGCGTTGGTGGCCGTATTGATCGTATTTGGTGCTGGTTTGGCCCTGAATGTCAGCGAGCAACGGCTGGCCGATGACAAACTCAAAGCCTTGGCGCAGCGGATTGTCACCTTGCAGGAAGAAGAACGCGCCCGCGTCGCGCGTGATTTACATGACGGTATTTCACAGGTACTGGTGTCGACCAAGTTTCAGTTTGAGCTGGCGCAGTACAAGGTAGAACATGGCGGGATCGGTGCGGTGGAGGACCTGCATAAGGGTATCGAAGGCCTGTCTGATGCCATTGGCGAGGTGCGCCGCATCTCACACGATCTGCGTTCCTCCATTCTGGATACACTGGGCTTGTCCGCAGCGATCGCGCAATTGGCCAATGAATTCGAGTTACGCAACTGGGTGGCGGTCAATTTCAACAACAAATTGGCGGACTTCGTCGTCCCGGATCACGAAGCCATTGCGTTGTTCCGCATTGCTCAGGAAGCCCTGACCAATACCGAGCGCCATGCCGAGGCCAGCGAGGTGCAGATCGAACTGTCCCGCGAGCCCACCCTGGTTCGTCTGGCCATCACCGATAATGGCGGTGGTTTCGATACCAGCCACATTGATCGCGGGGGGGGCATTGGCTTGCGCAATATCCGAGAACGGGTCGAACATCTGGGCGGCCAGTTCCAACTTTCTTCTGTTCCCGGCCGCACCCGCCTTGAGGTGTGCCTGCCGCTATCCAACGAGGCAACAACATGACACGAATTCTTTCCGCTATCAAACCTCGCGTCCGGCTGATGCTGGTTGACGATCACCCGTTGGTACGGGATGGCCTGCGAGCCCGTCTGGCTGCCGTGCCACAGTTCGAATTGGTGGGTGAAGCTGGCGGCGGTGCTGAGGCGCTCAATCTGGCGGCAATCCATAAACCGGATCTGATGTTGGTCGACATCAGCATGAAAGATATGAACGGTATCCGCCTGACTGAGTTGTTACGCGAACGTTGCCCTAATGTGAAGGTGTTGATCCTTAGCATGTATGACAACCACGAATATGTGACTAGTGCCATGCGCGCCGGTGCAAAAGGCTATGTGCTGAAGGACGCCGGCTCACAGGAGATCATTGCCGCCATTGATGCGGTCGCTGCGGGTGGCAGCTACTACAGCGCGACGGTTGCCAGCGCCCTGGTCGCCCCGAAGCCCGCCAGCGATTCATTGACGGATCGTGAGCGTGAAGTGCTGATGCTGTTGGCGCAAGGCCTCTCCAACAAAGCTGTTGCCCAGCAGCTCGACATTAGCGTCCGTACTGCCGAAGCTCATCGACTGAGCCTGCGCCGCAAGTTGGGTATCGATACGGCAGCTGGACTGGTGAAATACGCCATGGCACAAGGGTGGATCAAAGACTAAGTAGTTTTTATTCAATTGCTTATTGCGTCAATCCGCCGACTTGCCGGGCCAGGTAGCCAGCGTAGTTGTCAGTCATGCCGCCGATGAAGTCCAGTACCCGCATATAGGCCAGATAAAGCGGCCAATCACGCTCCGGCACGTTGTGCTCCATCAGATCCAACGTGCGTTTGGCGCGGAAAGATAAGGTGCCACTGGTTTTCTGCTGATAGACAGCAGTCAGGAAGGTTTCCAGCAATACATCCAGTGTGGTGTAGGCACCGACCTCAATCTCGACCTTTTGTCGAGTATTGAAGATCTTGGTTCGTGCCAAATGCTTGGCTTCGTTAAGGCTGTCTATCACATGGGCAGGACAGGTGGCCAGTAGATCGTGCTCAATTTCACCAGCCATCAGACTGTCATGGTGTCGAGCAAAGCTGAGTGCGGCTGCGTTGACCAGGCGCTGGATGGCTTGACCACGTAACAGCGAAATCTTGCGCCGGGTGGTAGGGGCCTCAGCCAGTTCTTCGTGTAGCTCCGTGCTGTCGCCGATCATTTGAACCAGAATGGGCTCAACTTGTTCATAACCCAGCACGCCAATTTCGATACCGTCTTCCAAGTCCAGTATGGCGTAGCAGATGTCGTCGGCAGCTTCCATCAGATAAGACAGTGGATGACGAGCCCATCGCTGATGCCCTATTTCAATCAGTCCCAGTTGTTCTGCGATGCAGCTTAATAACGGGAGTTCAGCTTGGTAACAGGAGAACTTCTCTCTATCGCCGGCGTGCTCCACGGTCCATGGGTATTTCAATAAGGCGCCCAATGTGGCATAGGTCAATCGAAGGCCGCCAGCAAAACGGTGGTTTTCCAATTGGGTGACTACGCGAAAGCCATGGGCATTGCCCTCGAAGGTTTGCAGATCTTTGCGTTCCAGTTCAGACAGTGGTGCGAGGAGAGCTCGGTTCTGCTCTTGACAGAACCAGTCGCGAATCGCATATTCCCCGGCATGGCCGAATGGTGGGTTACCAATATCGTGCGCCAAGCAAGCTGCCTGAACAATGGCTCCGATGTCTGTCGGTGCGATACCAGCAGGCATTTTCTTTGCCAGATGATGTCCTGCCATGACCCCGAGACTGCGGCCAACGGCAGCTACTTCAATGGAATGGGTGAGGCGGGTGTGCACATGATCGTTTTCCGACATCGGATGCACCTGTGTTTTCCGGCCAAGCCGCCGAAAGGCACTGGAAAAGACAATTCGATCATGGTCTTTATGAAAGTCCGAGCGGGCGGCATCTTGCCCGGTAGGTTTGTTGTTGCCCAGTCGCTCTGCTGAAAGCAGTTTGGGCCAAGTCATTGTCGTCATGATTGATTCACAGTTTGGCGGGTGATCAGGGCCCACTTGACAGGTTGGGCGGATGGTTTTACATTGCGGCCTATTCGCGCCAATTTGAACACAGCTTGCGGGCGCACTACAAATACAGCTAAAGCGTGGTGAAGAAACGGATTCTAGATTTCCCAAACCCGCTTTGCAGAATGCAAGCGGGTTTTTTGCTTTTGCCGGTTCATCGCTTGTTCAACTGGGCTGTGGCAGGCTATATTCCGTTTTCGCGCCGATTTAACGGACAACTTGCGGGGCGCATCCGAAATACCGCTAAAGCGTCGCCGGCGGAACTTATCTCAAGGCGCGCGATCCATGCTCGCAACAGGAGATCAACATGTTTGATTGTTATCTGGACGAAACCAGCCTTTCCAACACTCGACATGAGCGTATTGGCACACCGGCGATTGCCGATGTTGGTTTGCCACCCCGTGGCCATCCGCATAGCCGGATTGAGATTGCATTTCATCCCGGTACCGTGGCAGGCTCACGTCAACAGATTTTGGCGCAGATCGCCAAATTGGTAGCCGAACCCGTCGAATTCAGTGCCGGCCGTTACGGTGTACGTGCCATCACATTTGAACAGGCTTTGCAGATCAATCGCTTGGTGGGAGATTGGGCGCTGGTGAGCGCATCCCTTGTCGCTGAGCACCCGGGCCGATTGGCCTGATGCCCGAATAATGGGCGCGCAAAAACACTGATTGTCTTCCCGACCGAAACTTTGCCAAACTAAAAGCGGCTTCGGCCGCTTTTTTATTTTTTGTTGTGACTTTATGCCTAGTCGTACACCTGTTGATACTCCCATTCCCGGTTTTGCTGTCGAAAGCCGTTCAATTCTCAAGCTGGCCGGGCCCATCATCATTGCCCAGTTGGCGCAAACTGCCATGGCTTTCGTTGATACGGTCATGGCCGGTCGCGTCTCTGCCGCTGATTTGGCTGGCGTGTCACTTGGCGCCAGTATCTGGATTACCATTGTCCTCGCATTCACCGGGATATTGCTGGCCGTTAGCCCGATGATCGCTCAGGCCTATGGTGGCAAGCGATATCAGGAAATCGGCGGCATCATGCGTCAGGGAATGTGGCTGGCTGTTGCTTTGGGCCTGATCGCCATCGCATTGTTGAAATTTGGTGCGCCCGCCGTGTTGGAGCTGGCGAAGGCTGCGCCCGATGTGGCCGAGAAAGCCACCGGATTCATGGAAGGGGTGGCGGTTGGCATGCCGGCTTTTCTACTCTACAAGGTATTCAATGCGTACACTGCCAGCGTGTCCCGTACCAAGCCGATCATGGTGATCAGCTTGCTGGCACTGGCATTGAATGTGCCCGCCAATTATGTGCTGATCTATGGTCATTTTGGATTGCCTGCCATGGGGGGCGCTGGGTGTGGTTGGGCAAGTGCCCTGGTCAACTGGTTTTCATTGATTGCACTGATTGCCTATACCAGTCGACAGCGGTTCTATCAGCAGTTTGAGTTATGGCGTCAGTTCGAATGGCCACGTTGGTCAGATCAGAAACGTTTGCTGCGGTTGGGGTTGCCAATCGGTTTGACCTATCTGGCCGAGGTCAGTGCATTTACCATCGTGGCGCTGATGTTGGCCCGGTTGGGTGCCACCGTGGTGGCATCTCATCAGATCACGCTCAACTTCTCGGCACAAACCTATATGCTGCCATTTGGCATTTCATCTGCCTTGACCGTCCGGGTTGGGCAGCATGTCGGTGCGGGGCAGTATCGCCTTGCAGCCCATACCTGCAAGGTTGGCATGCAATTGGTAATGTTGATTGCGCTGGCCACGGCAATGCTGATTCTGCTCGGCGCGGGCCATATTGCTGCCATGTATACACCGGATAAGGCCGTGCAGGCCATGGCCGTGACCTTGTTGATGTTTGCTGCTGCATATCAGATACCCGATGCAGTCCAAGTCAGTGCGACCGGTGCATTGCGTGGTTACAAGGTAACGACGTTGCCAATGGTGATCCAAGTGGTGGCATTCTGGATTGTGGGCATATTCGGCGGTTACATGTTGGGCTTGCAGGGCGTGTCCTTCGTGAATAACGGACAGCCGATGGGGGCGCCTGGGTTCTGGACAGCACTGGTGCTGTCACTGACGGTTGCCGCTGCGCCATTGTTAGCCTATCTGGTTCATATTGCACGCCGTTTTCGTTGAAATGGCTGTTGAAATGTTGGGGCTACCTGATCGGTGCGCCCAATTCGGAGTGTGTCGTGAGTCTGCCTGAGTTCCAATCCAACATATCGTTAAAGTCGTTCAACACCTTTGGCGTTGATGTGCCTGCCCGTTTTTTTGTGCAAGTTCACTCGTTGGTTGAATTGCAGGCAGTGCTGGCCGATACCGACATGAAGGAAAAGCCCAGACTGGTGCTAGGTGGCGGCAGCAATATCCTGCTGACGCGCCCGTTTGATGGCTTGGTCATCAAGCTGTCCTTACATGGTCGCGACTGTGTCGCGGAGGATGCCGATGCCGTCTATGTCAAAGGAATGGCTGGTGAGAACTGGCATGACTTTGTTCAATGGACGATTGCGCAAGGCTGGGCCGGCCTGGAAAACTTGTCATTGATCCCCGGTACCGTGGGGGCTAGTCCTATCCAGAATGTCGGTGCCTACGGGGTGGAGATGAAAGACCTGTTCCATCAACTGACGGCGCTGGATACGCAAACAGGGCGGCTTTGTACGCTGGCGAAGGCAGAATGCCAGTTTGGATACCGCGATAGCGTATTCAAGCATGGTGAGGTCGGCCGCTATATCATTGTCGATGTGACTTTTCGCCTCCCTAAAGTCCCAACCTGGCATACTGGTTATGGTGAGGTACAGGCCGAACTGATTGCAGGTGGCGTGACCGAGCTCAATGCTCAGTCGATCTCACAAGCAATCTGCGATATCCGCCGCCGTAAGTTGCCAGATCCCACAGAGTTGGGTAATGCAGGTAGCTTCTTCAAGAACCCGATCGTGGCGCAGACGCAGGCCGATGTGTTGAAGGCTGCCAATCCGACCATGCCAGTCTATCCACAAGCAGAAGGCAAGGCGAAGCTGGCCGCTGGTTGGTTGATTGATCAATGTGGCTGGAAAGGGTTCAATGCAGGGGCTGCAGGGGTATATGCCAAGCAGGCATTGGTCTTGGTCAATCACGGTGGTGCGACAGGACCAGAGATATATAGTTTGGCCAAGCAGATACAGCAGTCTGTCATGCAGCGATTTGGGGTTGAGATAGAGCCGGAGCCTTTGATCTTGTAAGAAAAATTTCTTGAATTGGGTGCACTGTCTATAGTGAAGATATTAGGGGATGTGACTATAGTTAAATATTCATATATTATGATATTTGACTCGTGCCCCGCGCCGTGGGGCAGGTTGATACCTATAGAGAGGGGCATCATGTTCAAAACAATATTCCTGGCGGCGGCGCTATTCACTGCAACCATACCGGCGATGGCTGACGATCTGGATGACATCCAGAAGAAAGGCGAATTGGTGGTAGGTGTAAAGGATTCGCTACCACCCTTTGGCGTATTGGATCCAAAGACGCGTACGGTATCGGGCTATGATGTGGATTTTGCCGCAGCCATTGCCAAGCGATTGAATGTGAAGTTGTTGGCCAAGCCGGTGGATTCTGCTGATCGTATTACTTGGCTGAAAGACAAAAAGGTGGACATGGTGATTGCCACCTTTACCAAAAATGCTGAACGTGAGGCTCAGGTTGATTTCAGCTATGGCTACTTCGTAACGGGGCAGAAATTCCTGACCAAGGCTGGTCGCATGAAGGATCTGGCAGATATTGAAACGGCTGCGATTGGCACGGTCAAAGGTTCAACATCGGAAAAGCAGGTTCGTAAGGCGTTGCCAAACGCAAATATCATGCTGTTCGAAGATTATCCTGAAGCGGTCAAAGCGCTGTCTGATGGCCGATTGGAGGCTGTTACCACCGATGAGCCGATCCTGGCAGGGCTGCTCAATAAAATGGCCAACAGGAAGCAGTATGAGATTCCGAACGTGCCTATTTCACTGGAGACCTATGGGGTTGCCGTACGGAAAGGTGAAAAGCGTTTGCTGAAAATGGTGAATGATGCATTGCTGGATATGGAAAAAACGGGTGAGGCCAGCAAAATCTTCGAACGCTGGTTTGGTCACAATACCCCAAACCCAATGCCGCGCATTTTTGTGATTCGTGGCGGCTAAGCTGCCGTGATACATTGACATGTCAGATCAGAAAGGTCGCTTGATTCAAGCGGCCTTTTTACTTTGTCGGGGTGGTACGTTGGCCTGGTTGACCGCAATTGGCTGGTGATGATCCCGCTTGCTAGTGCTACAACCATGTATAATTGCGCCATTTTTCGCGAATAGTTCGCTATATAACAAATTCCTCAATGATTCAGAAACTTATCCAGCGCGTATTTGGCAGGCGCAAAGCCGGCAAAGGGCAGCGTGCGGTTGTCATCCCTTATAAGCAACATGGTGTGGGTCGCGAGCACATTGCGGCTTCGGCACTGAAAGTCACCGACAAGTTGCAGGAAGCGGGCTATCAGGCTTATGTCGTTGGTGGCGCAGTGCGCGACTTGCTGCTCGGCCAGTTGCCAAAAGATTTTGATATTGCGACTAGCGCGACGCCAGAGCAGGTTCATGCGTTGTTCCGTCGGTCCCGCATCATCGGACGTCGCTTCAAGATAGTGCACGTGACCTTTGGACGCGATGAAGTGATTGAAGTCACGACTTTCCGTGGTGATTCGGATGAAGGGCAGGTGGTGGATGCAACAGGTCGAATTTTGCATGACAACGTCTGGGGCAATCAGGAACAGGACGCTCGCCGCCGTGATTTCACAGCCAACGCACTTTATTACAATCCCACCACTCAGGAAGTCATTGACTACCACCGTGGGGTAGAGGACATCAAGGCACGCCGTTTGGTAATGATTGGCGATCCGGCATTGCGTTACCGCGAAGATCCGGTGCGGATGTTGCGTGCAGTGCGGCTATCGGCGAAGTTGGGTTTGATCATTGATGCAGCCACAAGTCAGCCGATCGCTACCATGGCAGCCTTGCTGAAGAACGTGCCCGCTGCGCGTCTGTTTGATGAGATGCTGAAATTGCTGTTTTCCGGCCATTCACGTCAGTGTTTGAAGCAGCTTCGAGATCAAGGCTTGCATCATGGATTCTTCCCATTGCTGGATGTCATCATGGAGCAGCCATTGGGGGAGCGGTTTGTCCAACTGGCGCTCGACAATACTGATCAACGTATCCAAGCAGATAAACCAGTATCGGTAGGATTCTTGTTTGCGTCTTTGCTTTGGCATGAAGTGTTGGCCTGTTGGAAAAACCGCGAAGCGGCAGGGGAGTTGCCGATACCAGCCCTGTTTGCGGCCATGGATGAGGTATTGGCTGTGCAAGAAGAGAAGTTGGCGATTCCACGCCGTTATAGTGTCACCATGAAAGAAATCTGGGCTCTACAACCACGCTTTGAACAACGTGCAGGTAAGCGCCCATTCCGTTTGCTGGAGAATCCACGTTTCCGTGCGGGCTATGACTTTCTGCATTTGCGCGCTGAAAGCGGCGAGGTTGAGATGGAACTGGCCAACTGGTGGACGCGCTTTCAGGTAGTGGAGAATGCCGAGCGCGAGCGCATGTTGATCAAAGATGAGGCCCAACCTGCCAAGAAGCGGCGTCGGCGTCGGCGCAAACCAGGCGCAAAACCAGGAGAAAGAGTAGGAGAGGTCGATTGAGTGGTTGTATGGCATGTATCGCGCTGGGGGCTAATCTAGCACAACCAGCCGAGCAAGTGCGGGACGCCGCACGTAGATTGGGCGCGTTACCTGATACCAGATTATTGCGTTTGTCCCCCCTTTACCGAAGCGCACCAGTCGGTTATGTTGATCAACCGGATTTCGTCAATGCCGTTGCGTTGATCGAAACCAGTTTGTTGCCGCAGGCGTTGCTGCAAGCCCTGCAAGCATTGGAACAGCAATTTGGCCGTGAACGCTCCTTTCGCAATGCACCGCGTACGTTGGATCTGGACATCCTGCTCTACGGTGATCAGTGTATTGATGAGCTGCAATTGAAAGTGCCGCATCCTCGTATGCATGAACGTGCTTTTGTGTTGTTGCCGTTATTGGATGTATTGCCGGACTGCCGGATTCCTGGTGTTGGTCCGGCAACAGCGTTTCTTCCCGCATGTGCGGATCAGGCCATCGAGCGCATGAACGAGGAATAAAATGGATCTGGCCCAGTGTCGCTATATTGTGGTTGAAGGGATCATTGGTGCGGGTAAAAGTAGTCTCGCCAAGCAATTGGCGTCACATCTTCACGCCTTACCGATGCTGGAGTCACCCGAATCCAATTCTTTCCTGGCCAAGTTCTACCAAGATCCATCCCGCTACGCTCTGCAAACCCAGCTGTCTTTTCTGTTGCAACGCACCGAACAATTGACACCACTGCAGCAACTGGATTTGTTTTCTGCCCAGGTTGTGGCTGATTTCATGCTGGGGAAGGAACTGATCTTCGCCGAGTTGAATTTAAGCGAAGAAGAATGGCGGTTATATCGTTCGATATATCAGCTCTATGGTCCGAAAGCGCCTAAACCAGACTTGGTCATTTACTTGCAGTTGCCGGTCCCGGTGGCGTTGCAGCGTATTCAGCAGCGTGCACGAAGCTATGAAACAGGAATTGAAGAGCACTATCTCAAACAACTGTCAGAACGCTACAGCCGGTTTTTTCATAGCTATGATGATTCACCATTGCTGATTGTGAATGCAGCACAGTTGAATCTGGTTGATGACGAGGGCGACTTTGAGTTACTTTTGCAGTGCATCAAACAGATGCGTGGCAGACGGGAATTCTTTAACCGGGCATAACATGCCTGATCCTTTGAATATATAGCTTGCAAGACCAGCTGACCAAAACCGGTATGCTGGACGATACTAATAAATTCGAGCAAGCGCTAGATGGAAGTAAACAATGCGGACCACGATTAGCACCTTGCAGAAAATGGCGGATGAAGGCCAGAAAATAGCCATGTTGACCTGTTATGACGCAAGCTTTGCGGCCTTGATGGACGAAGCAGGCGTTGACGTGTTGCTGGTTGGTGATTCGCTCGGTATGGTGATTCAAGGTGCTGATAGCACCTTACCGGTCTTGCTGGAAGACATGATCTATCACACCCGTTGCGTTGCCAAAACCGCAAGGAAGTCGTTGGTTCTGGCTGATCTGCCCTTTGGTGCATATCAGGAAAGCCCGGCACAGGCCTTCCGTAGTGCCGCAAAATTGATGCAGGTCGGTGCAAACATGGTCAAGCTGGAAGGTGGCGCCACTATGGTGGAAGCCACCCGGTTTCTGGTCAAACATGGTATCCCAGTCTGTGGGCATATTGGCCTGACGCCGCAATCCGTCAATCAGCTTGGTGGGTACAAGGTACAAGGCAAATCTGAATCGCAAGCAATGCAATTGCAAGCCGATGCGTTGGCACTTCAGGATGCAGGAGCATCACTGGTGTTGATGGAGGCTATGCCTGCAAGCTTGGCCAAAGCAATTACCGAATCACTGTCGGTGCCTACCATAGGTATCGGCGCTGGAGTCGACTGCGACGGCCAAGTATTGGTATTGCATGATATGCTCGATATTTATCCAGGCAAGAAGGCGCGCTTCGTCAAGAATTTCATGCATGGCGCCACATCAGTACGTGGCGCGTTGGAATCTTATGTCAAAGCCGTTAAAGCCAAATCTTTCCCTGCAGAAGAGCACAGTTTCTAAGCCATGAAAGTCCTGCATACCATTGCGGAACTCCGCGAGTTCCGGAAACAAGCTGGTCGAGTCATATTTGTGCCGACCATGGGTAACCTGCATGAAGGTCACTTGTCATTGATTCATCTGGCGCAGCAGCATGGTGATTCGGTGATTGTCAGTATCTTTGTCAACCGGTTGCAGTTTGGTATTGGCGAAGATTTCGAGCGCTATCCACGCACCTTGGCGCAAGATTGTGCCAAGCTGGAGACTGTTGGGACTGCCGCAGTCTTTGCCCCTGCAGAGGATGAACTCTATCCCCATCCGCAACAGTACTGTATTGAGCCGCCAGCCATTGCAGATGAGCTGTGCGGAAAGTTTCGTCCTGGTCATTTCCGTGGTGTGACGACGGTCGTTTCCAAGCTGTTCAATATTGTGCAGCCAGATGTGGCGATTTTTGGCAAGAAAGATTACCAGCAGTATTTTGTGTTACGGGATATGGTGCTGGATCTCAATATGCCAATCGACATCATCGGCGCCGAAACTGGCCGTGCTGAGGACGGCTTGGCATTGAGTTCACGCAATGCCTATCTGACACCAACGGAGCGGGCCGAGGCACCACGCATCTATCGTCATCTCAGCCAATTGCACGATGCCATTTCGGGTGGTGCCCGTGATTTTGAACCACGCTGTGCTTTGGTCGCCAATGATCTGACACAACATGGCTGGAAGGTGGACTACGTGGAGGTTCGTGATGCGCATACCTTGGGTATGCCGACACTTCAGTCGACTCGTCTGGTTGCGCTGATCGCTGCCAAATTGGGTAATACGCGCTTGATCGATAATATCGAAATCGAGCTTTAATCAGCATTGATCAATAGGCCGATATGATGTCGGCTGCCATATCCAATGACCCAAATTGCGCCTGAATTTGAACAGAAAATGACGACAATTGCCGACCTGTCGGCACGAGTTGCACTATTACCCCGTCCTCTGGTGTTTACCAATGGTTGCTTCGACATTCTGCATCGCGGCCATGTCACCTACCTGGCGCAAGCTCGTGCGCTGGGTGCGGCCATGGTAGTAGGTGTGAATACCGATGCTTCGGTCAAACGTCTGGGGAAGGGTGATGATCGCCCCATCAACTGCACCGAGGATCGCATGGCGGTCTTGGCTTCACTGGCATGTGTCGATCTGGTAGTGGCTTTTGACGAAGATACGCCTTTACAGCTGATCCTGGCTGCAAAGCCTGACATTCTAGTCAAAGGTGGGGATTGGTCAGTCGACAAGATCGTGGGGGCTGCGGAGGTGCGGGCATGGGGCGGGAGTGTGCATTCGATTCCCTTCCTGTTCGAGCGTTCGACAACATCCACATTGAACAAGATTCGTCAGACGACACCGGGTTAATGTCAGTTCTATGTGGGAATGGGGCACAGATATCGCATGTGTACTGCCTTGATGCTCGATTGTGGTCAAGTATCATACATTGTCGCCTGCGCAGGTAATGGCATAACTGAGTCAACAAATTGTTAGTCCTTAAAGTGGCCCGTTCCGATTGAACGGGCCATTTGCTTATCAAGGAAAAACGGCTACCACTGGAATGGTAGCCGATCAAAGAGAGTGACAAGCTTAACTGCAGGATTACTTGAACTTATAGTTCACTGTGCCATAGACATAACGGCCACGGCCATCGTGTGCAGAACGATTGAAACCGTAGTTGGCATCGTTACCGTAAGTGATGAAGGGTGGCTGACGATCGAACATGTTCTTGATGCCTAGTGTGAACTTGGTGTTCTTTAAACCGCTATAGGTGCCTTGCAGATCGAATGTACTGAACGATGCAATTTGACGAGTATCGTTTGTTACACGGTCTCGATCACCTTCATCCAGAAAACGTCCAACATAATTCCATCCTAATGTTCCTCCGAACGCACCGGCATCAAGTGAAATACTCATGTTATTGTGCCATTTTGGATCGCCATACAGGCCTACCGTTTCTAGCATTGGATCATCAGCCAACTTTGCCGATTCATGCTTATGCTTATAGGTCGCAGAATCCTGGATAGTAAAAGTACCGACGCCATCAACTTTGAAACGATAGCGTACGTCGATGTCTACACCCTTGAGCAACGAACTACTAATATTCAGGAATGGTGTACGTACATAATCGATTTCTCCAGGATCTCCAGGTGCGGCGCCAGGGCGACGCACAATTAAATCTGGGTATTGTGCGGCATGATCTAGCACATACTGTTCTTCAACGCTACCGACGACATTTTTCTGACTGATTTTCCAGAAGTCGACACCGATCGATAATGATTGGAGTGGCTCTACCATGAACCCTAATGAATAGTTGCGTGAGGTTTCTGGTTTAAGCTTTGGGTTGCCGGACGTTCTGCTTTCAATCTGAATTTCTGCGCATGAGCCTGTGGCGTCACAGCGAGGGGTATCAACTACGCGTTGGTAGCCAATTTGTGTACCGAGGTAGAGTTGGCTCATTGATGGCGCACGGAATGCTTCGCTGACAGAGCCGCGAAACATGACCGACTTCAATGGTTGAAAACGGAACGCATATTTGCGAGATGTCTTTGATCCGGAGTCGCTGTAACTATCGCGGCGTACTGCTGTTTGCAGTTCAAGCATCTGATGGACAGGAAGGTTTGCTTCGATATAGACAGACTTGGTGGTTCTCTCGCCATCAGATCCGGCGCCACCACTACCTTCAATCTTTCCTGCAGCTGAAACCGCATCTCGTGCATTGTAGGTAGTTTCACGGCGATATTCAGCACCGCCAGCCAAGCCGAGCCCACCACCTGGGAGGGCAATGATATCGGATGAACTCAATTTCAAATCAGCGAACTTGATGACAGAGTTGCCGGTTTCGGTTGTGGTAGCCTTAACTGTATCCCAAGTTGCAGCATCATTGTTGCCAAATGGATTCAACCTACCGTCCTGAAGTGCTGCGGCAAGTAGATCTTTGTGCAGGTAATTTTTCCCAATACGCTCGGAGTTGGACTTGGTTACACCGATTGCAGTGTCATAGTCAACGTTGAACAATGTACCTTTCAGACCAGTCAACAAACGACTTGCTCTGGTTTTGGTGGTTGTTTCGCGATTACCTGCCTCAATGGAACGCCAGCGAATGGAAGCCTTTCTCTGGAATGGATTGTTGGGGTTATTTGCCTCAATTGCGTAGTTAGCTCCGGAGATCGGTGTAGGTGCGCTAATACTTAATGCCTCATTCTGGCTATACCCCATTTCAGTAAACCAACGTAATTGATCATTCAGGTCAACATTGAGTAGCGCAAACAGGTTTTGGCGGCTGGTCGGCGGTGTGTTGTCCAGCACGGGCATGAAATCATACGAACAATAACGGTCTTTTCCCGCAGGTTGAACATTGCCTGCAGGGCAGCTAGACATGGGTTGCCAACCACGGCCGTCATTCAGATTGTAAGAGCCAGGCGCGCCTGTGGGGCTGCGAAGATCACGACCACCCAATTCGCGTTTGTCTGCACTGGCAGAAAACGAACGGTCACGGCTAGCAATACGGTCAGTTCGTTGGACATCAATAGAGAACAGGAAATTGTACTTGTCTTCGTCCAGATCACCAGTTCCTGCCGTCAGGTTGTAATTCTGTTGTTGACCATCACCTTTGGTGGTCTGGCCGTAATTAAGTTTGGCTTCCAGCCCCTTATAAGATTTGCGGGTAATGATGTTGACTACACCTGCAATTGCATCGGAGCCGTAGATAGCGGATGCGCCGTCTTTCAGCACTTGAACCTGTTCAACCGCAGACATCGGCAAGGAGTTGATGTCAACGAAATTGATGGTCCCACTTAATGCCAAACCATAGTTGGCAACACGGCGGCCGTTTAATAGAACGAGGGTGTTTTGTTCCCCCAGACCACGCAAGCTGATACCGGCGGCACCTGCAGCAAAACCTGATGAGCCGGCTGTTTCATTGGTACTGGATACATTGGAAGACAGTGTTTGCACCAATTCAGAAATACTTTGAGCACCGGTTCTCTCAATATCCGCACGTTTGAACACGGTTACTGAGGTTGGGCCTTCTTTATTGATGCGTTTGATATTGGAGCCGACGACTTCGATCCGCTCGGCTTTTTTGGGTGTTTCTTCTGCTGCCAATACAGTGGGGACGAGAATTGCACTTGTGGCCCCGATCAGGCCAATTTGATATACCAGCTGTTTGATGCGCATTGCGCTCAATCTCCCTCATTCACTTGATTTTTTTGCGGCAGGTAGGCCTGCTCTGTGGGGCGAGGTCCTTGCCACGTCCGCATTCGTTTACTGCACTCATGCTTGGTTGTATATGCATGGAGGCAGTGGGCAAGTGTAAAGGAAATGCGAAGGGAGAAGAGTGAACTACGTTAAATTGCAAAATTATGTAAAACAATTTGTTGTTAGTTGGAATGTCTCATCATGTTACAGATTAAAACGGCAATAAAATTGTGCAAAAACGTTATAGAGCATGGATCTTGTGATGTCTTTGCAAGACTGCCAGAAAGTCGGTGCCATATTTTTCCAGCTTCATATCACCTATTCCAGAAATCGCATGCAATGCTTCCAGACTTTGTGGGCGTTTTTCCAACATGTGTTTCAAGGTGGCATCACCAAAAATGACGTAAGCAGGTACGTTTTGCTCTTCAGCCAGATGCTTACGGCATTGGCGCAATGCAGCCCATAGCTCGCGTTCTTCATCGGTATCAAGGGTAACAGTAGCCGTTTTGCTGCCAGCACTGATGATTTGCTTGTCATCGCTGACACGACGCAGCTGCAAGGTTTGTTCACCACGTAATACGGCCCTGCATGCGTCCAGCAAATGCAGCCCCCCATGTTCACTGACCCCTACCATGGCGGTGGCGACTAATTGCCGTAGTGTGGAACGCCATTGCGCTTCGCTGACATCTTTACCGATGCCGAAAGTGGATAGGTGTTGGTGGCCGCATTCCCGCATTTTTGCGGTTTCGCGACCGAGCAGGATATCGATGACGTGGCCAGCCCCATAACGTTGACCGCTTCGATAGATGGTCGATAGGGCTTTGCGTACGGCTGTTGTAGCATCCCAGGTTTGCGGGGGATTCAGACAGAGATCACAGTTTCCACAGGGTGTGGCATCTTCGCTGAAGTAGTGCAGTAATACCTGTCGACGGCAACTGGGGGCCTCGCAATAGCCCAACATAGCATCCAGCTTTTGCCGTTCAATACGTTTGATTTCATCTGGCGTACCGGATTGTTCGATCATTTCCCGTAGCAGGATGACGTCCTGTAAGCCATAGGTCATCCAGGCACTGGCGGGTAAGCCATCGCGCCCGGCGCGGCCAGTTTCTTGGTAATAGCCTTCAAGGCTTTTGGGTAGATTCAGATGTGCCACGAAGCGAACATCGGGTTTGTCGATTCCCATTCCGAAGGCAACGGTGGCAACGATGACCATGTTGTCTTCGCGGAGAAACCGGGTCTGATGTGCCTGGCGTGTGCTGGCATCAAGTCCAGCATGGTAGGGCAGTGCGCGGATGCCTTGTTCTTGCAACCACTTGGCAGTTTCCTCAACCTTCTTGCGTGACAGACAGTAGACGATTCCGGCATCACCAGGGTGGGCGTTACGCAGAAAGTAAAGCAGCTGCTTGCGTGGGTTGTCTTTTTCTACCACCGCATAGCGGATATTGGGCCGATCGAAACTGGATAGAAAGACCTTGGCTTCCTGCAGCGCCAGCCGGTCGACAATTTCCAAGCGGGTCAGGTGATCGGCTGTTGCTGTCAGTGCAATTCGTGGAATGTCAGGGAAGTTTTCATGTAATACCGACAGCTGGATGTACTCCGGCCGGAAATCATGCCCCCACTGGGAAACACAATGCGCTTCATCAATGGCAAATATGGCAATCTGACTACGCCGGAGCAAGCTTTGAAAACGCGGGGTCAATAGGCGTTCTGGTGCGACATAGAGCAGGTCAAGTTCACCATTGAGCAAACGCTGCTCAATGGCATTGGCTTCCTGTAAGTCCAGCGTGGAGTTCAGGAAAGCTGCGCGTACGCCGAGTTGGGTCAATGCATCGACCTGATCCTGCATCAGTGCGATCAGGGGGGAAACCACGATACCGCAACCTGGACGTAACAAGGCTGGAATCTGATAACACAATGATTTGCCACCACCTGTCGGCATCAATACCAATGCATCACCATTTGCTGCAACATGTTCGACGATGTCTGCCTGTTGGCCGCGAAAGGCGGGGTAACCAAAGGTATGCTGAAGGATACTGAGAGCGGTGGGCATGGTGTAAGTCGGTGTGGCAATGAACCTGGGATTATACCCTTTACCTGTAGTACGGCAGGGGTGGCTTG
Source organism: Chitinivorax sp. B (assembly GCF_005503445.1). NCBI lineage: Bacteria > Pseudomonadati > Pseudomonadota > Betaproteobacteria > Chitinivorax > Chitinivorax sp. B. Next base: position 40,028 of record NZ_SCOH01000039.1, read on the forward strand.
ATACCACCCTTGTAGACTAGCAATCCCAGACCATGACTTACTTGCTGGTATCTGCTTCGTGCTCGTCTGCGACATAGCCAAGGTAGCTATTGTCACTTGATTTGAATATTGCAAGGGATCGATCATACAAGCCATTGATCGGGAAAATGGCAATGTCGGATAGCTTGAGATCAGCCTGTATTGCAATTTGCTTGATTTGCTCCCTTGTATTCACCGAAATGGCTTGGTGATCAACAGGTGTTCCCTTTTTAAGCATCCGATTCCATTCATTGTCATCCACTGCTTTGTACCAACGCACGAAGGCATAAAGTGACCGACCACTGCCAACCGCATCTTTCAACATCTCTTGTAATTGTTGAGGGTTTTGCGGCGCTTTGATGGAAACAAGTTTGGTACCCAGGGCCTGTTTCGTACTACTGAAAATGACATGACCTGCTTGTTCAGTGGTGCCTTTGTAATCCAATTGATATTGACGTATTGCATTGAATTCTCCATCCGCAAAGACAAGAATGGCTGGGCGCTGATGGTGAATGGCGTAGATGCCCCAAATCAATGCGGCAATCTGCAGCATGGCGATGACAACCAAGTCGAACTTCAAGCCACGTTTACCGGGTACGAATATGATCAAGGTGAGAAGCGGGCCCAATACCAGATCAACTGGTGCTGCGATTCGCAGCCCTTGCCATCCACCATCAATCCAAAAAAAAGGCCCCGGGTACCACAGGTAGATGCAGATCCCAACCACAACGCTGAAGATCGTCAAACTGAGTACAAAGTGGGTTAACGCTGCACGCGCTCTGGTGATGGCACGCATTTTTTCTGCACCTCATTGAATCTTACGATGATTGCATTTTACAAAATTCCTTTTGTGTAGTGCAGGCAAAGCGTCGTCACCAATCATTCATATTGTTTTCATCGATTTGTAGTGCTGCAGGTGCACATTGTGCTGCATGGATACCCGTCTATTAGTCATGAGCGACTTGCCAGTACTGCGGCAGCAGATGCGTTTGGCCATTGTCACGGAGACATTTCCACCCGAGGTGAATGGTGTCGCCATGACCATTGGCAGGATGGTGCAGGGCTTGCAGGACCGTGGGCACCAGCTGCAAATGGTCAGGCCGAGGCAGGGAGCGCATGACCAGCCGCGGGATGCAGGTGGTTATCAGGAATTACTGCGGCTAGGCTTACCCATTCCGCGGTATCAGGGCTTGAAGTTCGGGTTGCCTGCCAAGCAAGCCCTGATATCTGCTTGGATGCGTAAACGGCCGGACTTGGTCCACGTGGTGACGGAAGGTCCATTAGGCTGGTCCGCTATCTCTGCGGCCAACAAACTGCGGATTCCCGTGACTTCGGATTTTCATACCAATTTCCATAGCTACAGTAAGCATTACGGTTTTGGTTGGCTGAACAAGCCGATTCACGCCTATCTGCGCAAACTGCATAACCGCTCATTACTGACGTTTGTTCCGACCAACGAGATGCAGGCTGCACTGGAAGGTGCGGGTTATCGCAATCTGGCTGTGGTCGCGCGTGGTGTGGATACCACTTTGTTCAACCCAGACAAACGTAGTGTCGTATTGCGGACGGAATGGGGTATTACTGCTGACGAATTGGCCGTGTGTCATGTTGGCCGATTGGCGCCGGAAAAGAATCTTCAGGTCGTTGCTCGTGCTTTCGAGGCGATACGGGCAACAGGGCGCCCATGCCGCATGGTCTGGGTTGGAGACGGGCCTGAGCGACAGGCTCTGCAGGCGCAGTTTCCGGATCACGTGTTTGCGGGAATGCGTAAAGGAGATGATCTAGCCAGACACTATGCCAGTGCCGATATTTTTCTGTTTCCAAGTCTTACCGAAACCTATGGCAATGTGACGATCGAAGCGTTGGCCTCGGGTCTTGCTGTGGTGGCTTACAACTATGCAGCTGCGCGTGAACAAATCCGGCCTCGGCAAAGTGGCATGCTGGCGGGTGTGGGGGATGAAGTGGCATTTATCGATGCGGCGTGTGAATTGGCCAAACATCCTCAACTCCTGGAGGATATTCGTCACCAGGCCGCACAGTCTGTCACCCACTTGAGTTGGGCGCAGATTGTCGCGGATTTTGAAACCTATCTTATCAACGTCCTGAACCACTGGGAGGCCCGCCATGAGCAGACTGGTTGAATCCTTTAGCTTGATAGCGGACTGGGATCGACGTATGACCGAGCAGGCCAATCGTGCCGGCAATTACCCCAGTGTTCGTTGGGCATTTTCGGGGATAAGTCGACTTGGTGACGGTATTTTCTGGTATGCACTGATGGTGTTGTTATTGTTGATCGACGGACATCATGCGGTGCGTCCGGTTATGCATATGATCGTTGTCGGCTTGCTTTGCACCGCTATCTACAAATGGCTTAAGGCATTGACCTCCCGCCCGCGTCCTTATTGTTGCAGTAATCGTATTGTGTTGTTTGTCGCACCATTGGATCAATACAGCTTTCCGTCTGGTCATACCTTGCATGCGGTCAGCTTTACCATGCTTGCTATCTACTACTATCCGTCCATGGCGTGGCTATTGATTCCGTTTGCGACTTTGGTCGCGCTATCCAGAATGGTGTTGGGCCTGCACTATCCAAGCGATGTGTTCGCGGGAATGTTGATTGGCCTGTTAGTGTCCAGTGTGTCATTGAGTGTGTTTGTTTAACCCAGGATCGTTGCGTTTCTGGTAGCCACCGACCAGTTTGTAGTCGACCGCTGGTCATTCAATCTCTGGTGGGATCGGCAAGTATTCGCTAAGCTCCATGATGATTGTCAATGCAAGGGAAAATCATCATGCGTGGATTACTGATTGGGATGTGTTTGGTTGTGATGGCTGGTTGTGGCAAGCAAGAAGAACCACCTGTCAAACTATATGAGCATGAGCGCGAGCAACTGAAGAAAGCCAAGGAAGTGGAAGGCACATTACTGCAGGCTGATCAGGCACAACGTAAAGCAATGGAGGAACAAGACGGCAATACGCCATAGTCTTGGCCCTCCACTACAGCAGGTTCAATGTGATCAGGTTAGGTACGATGGACTGGCAAGCAATTACCATCTGGCTTGATCTCTATGGTTACCTCAGGATTGGCGTACAAAAATTCCGCACTAACGCATCCCGACTGAAATCCCCTTGCTGACGGTATCTTGGCGTCAACCCTGCGGGGGATATCGGATAATCCAGCAATGCCTGTTCCACCTTGTCGAGCCCGACAGCCTCCGACACCTGATAAGCCCGTAAGCCTTTCTGGATACGTTCCTGCTTGTTTGAGAAATCGCTGAACTTGAAGTCACCGCGGCGAGGAAAGTAAGCGAAGTTGATGTTAGGTCGAAGCGCCATTCGCTTGATGATCGGCCAATCAAACCGGGCATAAGCCTGCTTGACCGCTGTATCCACAATGGCGTCTTGCTCCCATAGAAAAAATGCGGTGAACAATCTGGCCCGGCCTGCCTGTGAAAGTTGCCGCCCATGACGGTTGGCGAGGTGGCAGTCGGACAAGGCCATGAGTAACGGCAGCGGTACAACCTTGCGCGTATAGGTACACATGCCGAATTGCTTGGTCAGGTGATAGGCTGTGTAGGCTTCGATGCAGACACGGCGATTGATATCACGAAAAGCGTTGGCAAAGTCAGCCAGGTGGTGCAATTTACTTTGGCGGATTTCGGGTGAAAGTACATGTCGGAATGACAAAGCATGGGCGACCAGCATGCCTTGCTTGAAGTAACCCGCAGCCCAAAGGGCACCATGGGCTGCAATGAGCGGGAAAACATTGTTGCCGCCAGAGTCTGCATACAAGTGATGATAGACAGCGGCACGCTGCGAAAGGCTATTCAGATTGCCCGCCAATTGGGTGGCTTCGGTTCTAAGCTGGTGGTGAAATTCCTGAATCATGACGATGCTTCATTGGAAGTAACTTGATGGACTGCAGTTTGCAGCACCAATATGGGTGGTGTATGAAGTGTGATTTGTCTTGTGTGAAGTGTTTGTGAAGCCGTGCGGGCGGTTGGGCCAGCCTTTGTTTTTTGTTTGCCCGAACCCTTAACTACGGGTGGATTGACGATGCAGCGGCAATTGCAAGAGGGCCTCAGCTCCCCCGTCAGGATGGTTGTGTAGGCTGATGCGTCCTTGATGCAGGTCGGCAATTTCCCTGACAAAAGCTAGGCCCAAACCTGTACTTTTGCGTTGGGTATGGGGTCGGGGCAGTGAATAGAATTTTTGAAAGATCTTGTCCGCTGCATAATCGGGAATACCAGTACCTTGGTCGGAAATGGCCAGTCGGACTTGCTGGTGGTCAAGGCTAAGGTAGACAGTGATGATGCCGTTGGTGGGAGAAAAATCCACTGCATTGGCCAACAAATTGGCAATGGCCCGTTGCAACAGGAATGGATCACCGTCGACCAGGGCATCCGGCTGATGTGGCATCGATATTTGAATCCCACGTTGTTGTGCCAATGGCTGGATAGCATGTACCGCATCACGAACCAGACTGGCAAGATTGACTGACTGAGTGGACTCCAGCCCAGGTTTGGTCTCCAACTCGGTCAATTCCAGCATGCGGTCGACCAGCTCTTGAATACGTTGTGATTCGCGAGTGATGTTTTCCAGGAAACGCGCCTGCTGTTCTACTGGCATGGGTTCCCGCAACAACGCTGCCGTGCCCCGGATTACCGATAATGGGCTTTTGATCTCGTGTGTCAGTGTCTGCACATATTCAGCGATATAGTGCCGGCCCGCCAACGCATTCTGAATCTCCTGATACACGGCACCAATCAACCCCAGTGTACGTCGCCCAAGTCTTGGCAGGCTCAGATTGCGTTGGGTGCGAATGTGCCTGACATACTCCATGAACAGGCCAAATGGCTTGGCAAACCACACTAGCAGCAATACGACCATTGCCAACACAGTCAAGACCACGATCAGTCCGTAAGACAAAATCCTTTGTCTGGCATGATCGACAAATGGGCCAAAGCTGCTGACTGGTTTCCCTGTGCTGACCACCCCCACAATCTGCCGATTGATAACAATAGGGGCACTAACGTAAAGAATGTCGGTAGCCTTGTCCCCAATGGTGTCAGATGTGGTACGGGCTCCATATTGTCCATGCAATGTTCTTGCTACATCACGCCAGCGTGAATAGTCCTGGCCCGCCGCTTTGCCTTGTGAATCGAACAGCACCTTACCACGTTGATCTGTCACATAAACCCGTAAATGTGCTTGCGTTTTGGTGGCTGCAAAAATCGTGGCCTGAAATTGCTTGGCATTCAATGATTGCATACCAGCTTGCAACCGCTCTAGATCCAGTTGGCCGCCGCTGGCATCATGCTCCAACAGACTGGCTAATAGATAACTGGTATCCACCAGTGAAGCTTCGGTGGCTTCCCGGTAGCGTGGGTCGAGGTCAGCGATCAGATACCGTAACAATAGCCCGACACTGCATAGATACACCAGCAATACCCCGAGGCCAATATGATTGCGGGTCAACATGAGGGCGGTAACTGTTCAACAAAGGCATAACCCAAACCACGATGAGTAACAATCGGGTCGAGATCAGGCTTGATCTGGATAAGTTTGGTACGCAGGGTTTTGATATGGGTATCGACAGTGCGGTCATAGCAGCTGGCAGGGTCATCCCAAATCATCTGCAATAACTCGTCACGCGAAAATATTCGGCCAGGATGGTCTGCCATAACCTTGATCAGGCCGAATTCATACCGGGACAGCTCGACAACCTGCCCGTAGTAAACGACCCGTCGGCGAGCGGCATCCAATGACAATGAACTGTTGGCTGGTGCTGTACTGATTGTTGGCCCCTTTTGGGTACGACGTAGAACTGCACGGACTCGTGCCACCACCTCTCGTGGCCAAAATGGCTTGGCAATGTAATCATCCGCCCCCAACTCCAACCCGATCACCCGGTCAATTTCATCACTGCGGGCAGTCAGGAAGATCACCGGGATGGCAAATCGCTGTTGAATCTGCCGAAACAAATCCCGGCCATTGATATCCGGCAAACCGATATCCAGCAAAATCAGTTGTACAGGTTTGGATTCCAATTCCATAAGCCCAGCTTCGCCTGTTGCACTCCAAACTGCTTCAAATCCATCGGTGGACAAGGCATAACACAGCATCTCGGCGATACCGGGTTCGTCATCAATGATGAGTACGATGGGCCTGGGATTGGTGGTGACGTCTGCTTGCATGGGATTGATAAAGCGTATCAAGGTATACACATGTTAATCTGGAAGATGGAAGCAAGGGTAAGTAAAGCGAGCTTGAATCGAACAATGGGCATCAACACACCATCTTGCCAATGCCGACGGGGCATACCCCCGTCATGACACCGTGACTGCTCAGCGCTCCCTTAAACTCTCACTGCCGTACTCCATCAACGGGCTCAGGAAGTACTCGA
>NZ_SCOH01000040.1 GCF_005503445.1 Chitinivorax sp. B
CCCCCGCAAGGAATGCCCATGGACAAAATCCTTATCCTGGACTTCGGTTCTCAAGTCACCCAACTGATCGCCCGCCGCGTGCGCGAGGCCCACGTCTACTGCGAATTGCACCCGTTCGATATGGATATCGACGCAATCCGCGCGTTTAATCCTAAAGGCATCATCCTGTCCGGCGGGCCCAATTCAGTATACGAAAGTGATTACCAGGCGCACCCTGCCCTGTTTGAACTTGGTGTGCCTGTACTCGGCATCTGCTATGGCATGCAGTGGATGGCGCAAATACTGGGTGGCAAGGTCGAAGCGGGTACCGTACGTGAATTCGGCTACGCCGAAATTCGTGCACGTGGTCACTCCAAATTATTGGAAGGCCTGCAGGATCGCACCAATGATGCTGGCCACGGCTTGCTGGATGTCTGGATGAGCCACGGCGACAAAGTCAGCCAACTACCAGATGGCTTCAAAGTCATGGCAGAAACGCCATCTTGCCCAGTAGCTGCCATGGTCAATGAAAACAAGCATTTCTACGGCTTACAGTTCCACCCGGAAGTCACCCATACCAAACGTGGCACTGAGATGCTACATCGCTTCGTTCTGCATATCTGTGATGCCAAGCCGTCATGGACCATGCCGAACTACATTGACGAAGCCATCGTCAAGATTCGCGAACAAGTAGGTGATGAAGAAGTTATTCTCGGCCTGTCCGGTGGCGTTGACTCCTCTGTCGCGGCAGCATTGATCCACCGCGCCATTGGCGACAAACTGACCTGCGTATTTGTCGATCATGGTTTGTTGCGCCTGAACGAAGGTGAAATGGTCATGGACATGTTCGCCCGCAACCTGGGCGTCAAGGTTATCCATGTCGATGCTAGCGCCGAGTTCATGAAGCACCTGGAAGGCGTGACTGACCCAGAACAAAAGCGCAAGATCATTGGTCGCGAATTCGTGGAAGTCTTCCAACGCGAAGCCAAGAAGCTACCCAATGCCAAATGGCTGGCGCAAGGTACCATCTACCCGGATGTGATCGAATCCGCTGGCGCCAAAACCAAAAAAGCACACACTATCAAGAGTCACCACAACGTTGGTGGCCTACCAGAAACGCTGAATCTGAAGTTGCTGGAGCCGTTGCGCGAGCTATTCAAAGACGAAGTCCGCCAATTGGGTATTGCACTGGGCCTGCCGCATGACATGGTGTATCGCCATCCCTTCCCTGGCCCTGGCCTGGGCGTGCGGATTCTGGGTGAAGTCAAACGTGAATTTGCCGACCTGCTCCGCCGTGCAGATGCGATCTTCATTGAAGAACTGCGCAACACCAAGAATACCGAAGGCAAGAACTGGTACGATCTGACCAGCCAAGCATTCGCCGTGTTCCTGCCAGTCAAATCTGTTGGCGTCATGGGCGATGGCCGCACCTACGATTATGTGGTTGCATTACGTGCTGTCGTCACTACCGACTTCATGACCGCACACTGGGCCGAGCTCCCCTATGACCTGCTGGGCCGCACCTCCAACCGCATCATCAATGAAGTACGTGGCATCAACCGCGTCGTCTACGATGTCAGCGGCAAGCCACCAGCAACCATCGAGTGGGAATGATCAGAACACTAAAAATAGCTCGCATCTGCAAGCACGAAACACCCTCAAGCCCGCGTCAATGCGGGCTTTTTTCATACTTTCGATTTTCATTACCTAGCACCCCCTCCGACAACCAAGCACATCCTTTTCATGGTATTTGCACACCCCTAGCCTATCTATCGCCCAATACCATTCATTGATGATGCATGTTTTCATGGTATCGGAATGGCGCTTTCCCCATAACCCCATCAAGTAAATAGCCATTTAAAACAAGGTAATACAACCTAGAACAACAACCCAATTCGCACTTAATGCCCCCACTTCCAATACCATGAATGGTATTTTGGGGCATCTACCCAAAAACGCTCTATGCTCACTGATACAAAACTCCGCCACCTCAAACCCCAAGACAAACCCTATAAAGTCACTGATCGCGACGGCCTCTACGTTGTCGTTTCGAAAGTCGGCACCATCTCCTTCCGTTACAACTACCAATTCTGTGGTCGTCAAGAAACCGTGACCTTTGGTCAATTTGGCCCGGCCGGCATCTCACTGGCTGAAGCTCGGCAGAAACTGATCGAAGCAAAACGCATCATCGCCCAAGGTATCTCCTCTGCTCGCGAGAAAGCACGTGTCAAACAGCGGATTAAAGATGCGCAAACCTTTGATGACTGGGCCCAGGCTTGGCTAAACGGGCTTGAAATGGCTGATTCGACACGCGATATGCGGCGTGCCTGCTATCAACGCGAACTTGCATCTACGTTTGGTAACAAGCACCTGAACGAAATTACGCACGAAGACTTACGCAATCTCACCAGCCAAATTGCCGCACGCGGCGCACCAGCCACAGCAGTCCATACTCGGGAAGTGGTGATGCAAGTGTTCCGCTGGGCCATTGAGCGTGGGCAAAAAGTGGATAATCCCGCAGACTTGGTCCGGCCAACCTCTATTGCCCGCTTTACACCACGCGAACGTGCCCTCTCCCCTGATGAGATTGGTTTGATGTATGCCTATCTGGATCGGGTTGCCCACCGGGCACGTCATTCGGTCGGCGATTGCCGACTTCCTGCGACAGCAGGAAGAGAAGGACTATTTGGCAGACGTGGAGGCGCGCATAGCGACCGCTATCAACCGGCTTCGCCGCCAGGTCGAAAAGGACCGCGCCGAGCAGCAAATTCTCGTCGGCATGGTGGATTACCTGCGGGAATGGCTGGGGTTCACGTTGCCGACGCCGGCGGACAAGCAGCAAGCCAACGACCTCATGCGTGAGCGCAACAAGAATTTCTTGGAGCGATTGCCATTGCAATTCACGAACAGTACCAAAGCCAAGGTCACGACTTTCATGGAGGGACACACCCGGCAGGCGCAACCATGCCCGAAATGTCACACCGGTTCGCTCTTCCTGAAGGAGGGAAAGAAAGGGCTGTTTTGGTACTGCAGCAATTGGCAGTCGTCGCCCAAGTGCGAGGCGACTTTTCAGGATGCCGGCGGCCGGCCACTTTTGCCCAGCGCCGAAGCCAGCCAGCAGTAAACGTGCAACTCAACAGACTTGGAGAATTGAAAATGCGAAACCAAATCAAGATGAATTCGGCCATGGCAATGCTGACCCAGGCCACGGCCATCAATCATGTGTTCGATGAGGGGGCTGAAGAACTGGGCTGCGGCCCGGTGAATTACGCGATTGAACTTGATGGCCAGCTCTATCTGGTGTGCCACGATGACGACACCGAGAGAATGATCGTAGTGCCGGTTGACCGTTGGGAGCTGGAAAACTTGCTGGAAGCAATTGACGATCCGTTGTCGGTACTGTCGCTTCGGGAACTGGACAGCAAGTCTCTGGAAAAGGTGGCAGCACGAACGATTGCGGCGTTCGCACTGCCTGCCACGACGACCCATTGAGAGAGTTGCCATGACCCAACAACGATACACCAAGAATCGGGGAGGCTGAAGATGGCTTTCTTCGTGACTCATGTTCGCAGCGAGGCCCAGGGCAGAATTCACGCAACCCTGCCGGATTTCAACTTGTACGTGTTCGCTCAAGCGATTCGTGACGTGCCCGAACAGCTGCAGAAGGCACTGGCTGAGCAATACCGAGGGCCTGTCCCAGAGTCGTTGGATATCGAGGACTGGCAAGACGACGCTAGCTATCGGGGCGGCTGGTGGCTTTGGCTCAACCTCGACGTGGACGCCCTCACTAGTCGCAGTAGACGCCGGCGAAAGTTGAAGTCTGTACCTGTCCAGGATGCAACATCTTGAGCGCCGAAATGGCTGTTTCGGGGTGGGCACGTTCTTGGCTGAAGCTGAGCGACAGGATGGCGCTTCTGGTGGCGGGCGGCTCCTTGTGCGGCTTTGCGTGGGGGCATGAGGGGCTGCACTCGCTTGCCGGCCTGGCGGCCGCTATGCCCCTGCTGTGGAGCTTGGCTGGCTCTCGCTGGTGGGCTGGCATGATCGCGCTGGCTTATTACCTGGCTGCCAGTCGTGGCCTGCCGTTCGGTGCCGGCATCTTCTTCGCGGAATCGGCTCCTTTGTGGTTCAGCTGGGCGCTATGGCTCGCCGCCGGTCTGGTCAACGCGCTGCCCTGGCTTCTCCTTTGGAGTCAACACCCACGCCGCCAGGCGTGGACCATGCCGGCAGCGCTCGCACTGACGGCGCTGCCTCCAGTGGGATTCATCGGCTGGGTGAACCCGCTGACGGCCGCCGGCGTTCTCTTTCCTGGTCTTGGCTTTGTCGGCTTGGCCTGCCTGGTGGCCAGTCTTGTTTTGGCTGTGTTACGCCGTTGGCCAGCGGTCGCAATTCTGGCCAGCGTTGCAGTGGCCTCCAACATTGTCGCGCTTCAGGCAAAACCTGAACCATGGGTTTCGGCCTGGTCAGGGCAAGACACTGCCTTTGCACGGCTGCAGACTGCCGCAGCTCCTAACTTCCTGGCTGAAGGTCAGCGCATGGCGCAAGTTCTCATGATCGCCAGCCAGCTGCAACCTGGTCGCGTTCTGGTTATGCCGGAAACCGTCCTGCCGCGTGTGCGCCAGGTCAATGACTTCAACGCCTCAATGTTGGCTGATTTGTCGGCACAGCTGAAGGCCAAAGGTAGCGCGGTCCTGATTGGCGCGGAAGTGGTTGGCCCAGCAGGGCATCAATTGCAGAATGCCCTGGTTGTCCTCGGCGACGAGTCCGCGCCACTGGTCCAGCGGGTGCCGGTGCCGATTGGCATGTGGCGGCCCTGGTCTGCCGAATCCATCGCGGCCGATCCGCTAGCCAGCGGCATCGCTCTGGTTGCCGGCCGTAAGGTTGCGTACTCGATCTGCTATGAACAGCTCCTTGTTTATCCCATGCTGGTCAGCCTTGCGCACTCGCCCGATGTGCTGGTGGGTGCTGCGAACGATTGGTGGGCGCGTGAGACAAGCATTCCGACGATCCAAGGACAGGCGCTGGATGCTTGGGGGGCTTTGTTTGGCCTGCCGGTGGTACGCGCCACGAACATCTGAGCGGGTTGTCCAACAAACGGTCGTTTTCTGGACACGCTGCGGAATCGCCGATTGATCTATCCCTGAGACATTCGATCTGTTAATATTGGCGTCAATTTTTCTATGTTTTGGTACTGTCAATGAAACAACGCATCGGCTATGCCCGCGTTTCGATGGATGACCAGCACCTTGATTTGCAGAGGGACGCGCTGACGAAAGCCGGTTGCAGCATCATCTACGAGGAAGCGGCCAGCGGGAAATCGACCGCTCGACCTGAGCTTGAGCAGTGCCGAAAGGCGCTGCGAGAGGGTGACACCCTCGTGGTTTGGCGACTGGATCGACTCGGGCGCAGCCTGCCGGACTTGGTGCATGTCGTGGCCGAACTGGAACAGCGCGGCATCGGTTTTGAGAGCCTGACCGAGAAGATTGAGACGGACAGCGCATCGGGCAGGTTGGTTTTCCATGTGTTCGCTGCCCTGTCAGAGTTCGAGCGGAACTTGATTCGCGAGCGCACACAGGCCGGTCTAGCTGCTGCCCGTGCCCGTGGTCGGGCTGGTGGCCGTAAGCCGAAGCTGGATGAGCAGCAGGTGCGGGAAATCAAGGCGCTTTTGCGCGACCCGGACATTCAGGTGGCAGACGTGGCTCGCCGCTATGGCGTGTCACGCACCACCCTTTACAAACACGTCGGCGTCATAACGCCGCGCCAATGAGGACGAGACGGAATGCTCCGACAAGTAGATCGCATCGACAGCCCGAACCATAAGGTTGTGGCTCGCGTTGCAAGAGAGCCAAGTGCCTCCGTTGCTTGTCCTGTAAGTGCTGCGACTGAGGTGCTGGCAACAGAGGGCGGGCTCGAGGCTCGCGGGGCAATTTTCACCCGCCCCGAAGTGGTTGATTTTATCCTTGACCTTGCAGGCTATACGAAGGATCAGCCGCTTCACACAAAGCGGCTATTAGAGCCGTCATTCGGTGGTGGAGACTTCCTGCTGCCGATCATTGAACGACTGTTGAATGCATGGCAGGCCACGGGATCGAACGGGTCTGTGCTTGACTCATTGAGCGACGCGATTCGGGCGGTCGAGCTGCACCATGACACCTTCCGAAATACCTATGCCAGCGTTGTTGCGCTTCTCAAGCGCAGGGGGATAGCTGCAAATACTGCAACGGCTTTGGCTGGCCGCTGGTTGTTGCAAGGGGATTTCCTGCTGGCCCCATTGGATGGGGAATTCGATTTCGTGGTGGGAAATCCACCCTATGTCCGACAGGAGTTGATTCCCGCCCCATTATTGGCCGCGTACCGCAGTCGCTACCAGACAATGTATGACCGGGCGGACATCTACATTCCCTTCATCGAGCGGTCGCTGTCGGCCTTGTCGGTTGGCGGTAATTTGGGCTTCATCTGCGCTGATCGCTGGATGAAGAACCGCTATGGTGGGCCGCTGCGCAGCCTTGTGGCCGAGCGGTTCCATTTGAAGGTCTATGTCGATATGGTGGATACACCGGCTTTCCAATCAGATGTGATCGCCTATCCGGCTATCACCATCATCAGCCGTGAAGAGCCGAGGACAACACGCATTGCTCACCGTCCAGCCATTGACCGGGAGACTCTAACCACACTGGCGGGCTTACTGCATGCGCCGACGCTGCCGAAGGACGCAGGGCCAGTGCGGGAACTCGCCCGCGTCACCAATGGCGCAGAGCCGTGGCTGCTGGAATCTGCCGACCAGATGGCGCTTATTCGCCGACTTGAAGGTACTTTTCCCCTGTTGGAAGAAGTGGGGTGCAAGATCGGCATAGGTGTCGCAACTGGCGCTGATAAAGCATTCATCGGGGACTTCAAAGTGCTCGATGTCGAGCCGGATCGTAAGCTACCGCTGGTGACAACCAAGGACATTATGACCGGCGAGGTGCAATGGTGTGGGCAGGGCGTCATTAATCCCTTTGCCGAACCGGGTGGTCTGGTTGATCTCGCTGAATATCCACGCCTACGGCGCTACCTTGAGGCTCGTCGAGGGGTGATTGCCGGACGCCATTGCGCACAGAAAGCACCGGCCAGCTGGTATCGCACGATTGACCGCATTACGCCTGCGTTGGCCGCAAGACCGAAGCTCCTGATCCCGGATATCAAGGGAGAGGCGCACGTCGTCTTTGAAAGTGGTGGGCTGTATCCCCACCACAACCTCTACTACGTTACGTCAGATGACTGGGACTTGCGAGCCTTGCAGGCGGTACTGCTGTCCGCCGTCACTCGCCTGTTCGTAGCGACCTATTCAACGAAAATGCGGGGAGGATTTTTGCGCTTCCAGGCGCAGTACCTGCGTCGCATCCGCATCCCACACTGGGCAGATGTGCCTGGGCCGCTGCGTCGTGAGTTGGCCGCATCTGCCATTAAACGAGATGTGCAAGCCTGCAACCGGGCTGTGTTCAAACTCTATGGCCTGAACCACGAAGAACGATCTGCCCTTGGAGGCAATGGAGAATAAATGGCACTTGATCTCGTCAACTACGAACAAAAAGCCCGTGACGCCGTGAAGGCATTTTGGGGGAATCGCCAAGCTGCGCGGCAGAAGCAGGTTGAGTCCGGAAAGGCTGACCAGGGTGAACGCGCCGGTGTCACCGGTGGCAAGAACATGGACGGGTTCTTGGCTTTGGTACTCGACATCATCAAGGCCAACGGGCTGGCCCATGCAGAGATTCACCAGAACAAGGCGATGCTGACCTTGCCAGGCTATTTCCGCCCCACGAAGCTATGGGATCTACTGGTGATCTACAAGGGTGAACTGATCGCAGCCATTGAACTAAAGAGTCAGGTTGGCCCATCGTTCGGAAATAACTTCAACAACCGAACAGAGGAAGCTATCGGAACAGCGCATGACCTTTGGACGGCCTTCCGAGAAGAAGCGTTTGGTAAGCAGCCGCGCCCCTTTGTCGGATGGCTCATGATGGTCGAGGATGCCCCGGAATCACGCAGGCCCGTACGTGACTCATCGCCGCATTTCCCTGTGTTCGAGGAATTCAAAGGAGCGTCATACCTCAAGCGGTATGACCTGCTGTGTCAGCGCCTGGTGCAAGAGCAGCTTTACACCACCGCAGCCGTCATCGCTGCGGAGCGCAGTGCGGTGGATACCGGCGATTTCACCGAGCTATCGTCGATGACGAGTCTCAGGACGTTTGTGGCAGCGCTGGCTGGTCACATCGCAGCAGAGGCAGCACGGTTAGGCTGATGACAAAAGGGGCCAAGTGCTCGATTTGCGATCTGTGCGAATGTGATGCTTAGCCTGGCAGTAGAGAGCAACGCATGATAAGCAAATTTACACAGTGCGCCGATATACTTTAGACGCAAGTCATCCGTAACACTAGAAAAGTGGGTTAACCGACAGGGAGCGTAAATGTCAGCGGAGAATGAGAATACTGCAAAACTTGCTGAGATCGCAGCAACAGAGCTATTCAGCGAGTTCTTTTGGGAGCGTAGTGGCCCGACGAACCATGACTGGCCGTGTGAAGATCAAGAGCGGCACGACGTTAAAACGCATCCATGTGATGTCGTTTATTACTACGACGAACCATATTCTCCGATCAGAACCTACGTCCATTGCGACCTGAAAAGCTATGCCAAAGGGACGATTCGTCCCGCTTCGGTTAAATCCGCCATCGAGAGTCTGGCAAAGCAGGTTGCGTGCGCTGACAAGAGTGATCGCTGGCGGGAACTTCATGGCCACGATCATGTGACTGCTTCAATCTGTGGGCTCTTGTTTGTATATAACCACGATGGGGAATACGAAGCAGATTTTCAGAAGAATCTAATCGGAATAAACCCAGAATCCTTACATCTTCCCAGGAGTGCAAAGCTCTTCGTGCTTGGGCCGAAAGAAATATTCTGGCTAGACAACATCCGTGATGAGGTGCAGAGAATGCGAGGCAAGCGGCCTGCCGAGCTGCCATCGCATGAGTTCTGCACATACTTTCATCCGCAGTTGAACCGTCGTGCGAATCTTCAGGCGAGAACCGCCAAAGCCGCCACGCTGGAAATGCTGACATCCCCCATAATTATTCTCGAACATCGCGATCCGAAAGGGAGTGCGAAGCGGGGTGTTGTGGTCTTCTATTCCAGAAAAGGGGAGACTGCGGACGAGTTTATGTATCTGATTGATACTCTTCGCAAGTACGAACTGTTGGACGACAACACGGCAGTCACCATCAAAACACTTGGCGCATCGCCAATTTCATCGCCTACCTTCCAGCGTGCGCAGCAGCAATATATTGAAGGCATCAATGTTGACGCCAGCAAGACTGATTTGGCAGGTTATGTGAATGCAATCAAGTACGAGCCTATGAATAAGGTCAAGAGCACCTATTCGGCAATTGATTTGGGGACATGGTAATGGCTGAGTTTCTCGATCACCTGAGCGCCAACGATAACGATATTTACGACTTGCTAATTTCAGGCAAGCAAAGGCTAACGGCCGCCGTGCTACGTGAATTGGCACGAGACAGAGGGATTTTCTACTCGCCCGAGGACTCTCGGGAAGAGTTGGCTGATCGCCTATCTCTGTTGCCGCATGATTTTCATGACATCGCAGGTATTGTCCAAAAGCGAGAACCAGCCCATCGGCGTGAAAGGACGACCTTCGTGCGACTGGGCTCTCAGCTCTCTGTTGAGGAGATGAAAGAAGCGGCTACAGCCTACGCCGAGGCCGTTGGGGTCAGTGAGAACGTCACGCATCGGCCAAAGGGTGGAACGGGCTACGCAGTCAACATTTCTTACGAGGAATTCAACCACACGCGAACCCGGCTGCTTCAGCGCGAGCGCCATGAAGCCGGTATTGAGTTCTTTGTGGAAAATGGCCAGACCGTGGTCAGGCTCCCTGCAACCGACAAGGCAAAGCGCGTTGTGGCCGCGATCAAGGAGACGGTCGAGCAGAAACGGAAGGAAAAGATCGTTGAGGAAACGATTGAACTGACCGGCCTCACCACCCCTGCGTTGCGATCCAAGTTTTTTACGCGCTTGATCTCATCATTGCCGGGATACAAACTCAAGAACGTAATGAACTTGAAGGTGTCATCGCTGCAAACGAAGGGCGAGGACGACGAAGATAACCTTGATTTGGAAGATGACCTTGAGGATGGAGCTGCAAAGGAGATGTTTGCAGCAGTCGTGCATAGCATGGCGTTGTCAGGGCAAAACCTTGTGCAGTCTCAGGAATACAAAGACCTTACTGCTCGCGGTTTTTTCATTACGGCAATTACATGGCGCTCAGAGCATGAGCGCGAACCGAATGACATTATTCAGTTTGACGCTGGATTCGAAGATCGTAAGACGGGCACTGGCTTTCGGTATCAAGCGCAAGGCGCCTTTCGAGCGCACAAAGGAACACACCGAAAGTCGATTGTGCATGTGACTGATGCAGAGAAAGCTCAGCTATTTTCGCTCGTTGAAGAAACCGCCAGGAAGGTATTAGCTGACCTGCTGAAAGAAGCTGCCGATGACGAACCCGGTGATTCCAAGGAGTGACCATGAAAAGATTTCGCTGGTTCCAAGTTGAATGGCCCACTTCGATTCGCACATTGGCGAAGCGAATCAAGATGCGTACATTCGAAGGCGAATCGGGGCACGGATTTTTCATTGACCGAGTGCGTGACGATTATCTTGAGGCCCGCTACGTGGAGCGGGTGGAATACACCGATGTCGTCGTTGATCCCTTCGGGAAAGAGCTGACCTTTGATCGAGTTGAGTTCCGTCAAACGCTGTTTAGAGCTTCTTTAGCGGCACCTGGTCTGGAACTAATTGACCCGCCGCGCAATGTCCAGGCGCTGATGAATAGGCTGTCTGAGGCGGTAGATTTTGAGGTTGCCATAACGCCTGCGGTGGTCGATGTTTTGTCTTGGTCGGCTGTGCTCCAGAACGTCGGCGGGGTGTCATCGGTTGTGGACTCTCTCCAAATCGGTGCTTTGGAGATCGATGCAGGCATCGTCGCGAAGGTTGTAATCAAGGGTGAGCGGGACGTGCGTGTCGCCTGTGCAGCACTTACCCAGGACAGGAAGTTCGCGATGGAGAAGATCCAGCTTCGACTGTCCAGTCCTTACAAAGGGACGGTGGTGCTGTCGTCAGCGGGGACTGCTGCACTTAGCTCTGAGGACACTATCGAGCAATTGTTGGAGCCATTGCGTCTAGCTCTAACCGACGCGATGCAGCGAGCGAAGTAAGATTGCTTGGAATTAGCATGGTATTTTTCATGGCATCAATTGTTGCTTTATATGCAACTTGTTGTTTTTAAAAGAAAATTTCACTCAAAATACAATCGAGTGGGAATGATTTGGGTTCCGGCATCACTTGGCACCTCAATGCACTAAATAAGCCCTAAGCCCGCATCGCTGTGGGCTTTTTGCTGCTTGCGTCATCTAGCATGACAAAGAACTAATTGACTACGCGTAAGCCAGTGTTGTTCAACGACACGCCATGCAAAATCAGCAACCGCAGGACTTGGCCTGCTCAACTGCAACCGTAGTAGCATTCATGGCAGATTCCTCTTGTTGAGTGAGGCTGATCCCCATTTAACAATGCAGATCAGTTACGCCTACTTTGGGCCACAAATTCAGGGGGTCCATCCCATCAGTCAACTGGATAGCCCAAAGCTGTGCTTGGTACTGACTATTTTCAACATTAGACCTTTATGAGCCGCCTCCAAAAATTTGTCATGGCCTTTGTCACGGTGTTTTTGACGGCATTGTTGATTTCACCGCCAGTGCTGTATTGGCTTGGATTAAGCGGTGCCCAAGGCTTGCCTGCTAAACCAGTGCTGTTGGCCTCGAAAGAACAGCAACTGCTTGTCTGGCGAAAAGCTCGAGGCATCGGCAGTCCCAAAGTCCATGCAATGAACCCGTATTCAGTAGTAATCGGCTTGCTTTCACCATCCGCGAACCGCACAGATCCCGGTGAATTGGTTGCATGGTGGGTTGCTTCCGGTTATCTGCTTGAGCACCAACGGCACCGTGGCATGATTTGGTGGCATCTGTCCGGAACCGCGCTCACGATCTGGCTTTCTCGCAATTGGTCATGCGAAGAACTGCTATCTGCAGCAGCACTCCCCGATTCATCAGCGAGGTCTAACGCTTCATTCAACGGGACAACCTGAGACAGCCCTTTAATTCAATCGCTGGGCGCAATAGTACGGAGGGAGAGATATAGGGAATTTCTATGCCCATTACACGATCCGCTCAGCGGATCAGGCGCAGACAATTAAGGCACTATCAAACAGAAATACTTTTGTGACGTCAGACTCATTGAAAATACTGTCCAGTTCAATCAAGCCCGCATCAATGCAGGCTTTTTTCATGTGCACCCGGCCGGGCGTGTCGCACGCAAGCACAACCGACTGGTGGTGGCCGTGGCCATGAAGTGCAAGTCCTCTGCACACCCGGTAAGAGGAAAACCAAGGACTTGGCTTATCGTGGCGCTTTGCGCCACTTGAACAGCTTTTGCCGTTCTCCTGCCCCCAGGCGAACAGCACAGGGCTCCAAACAGGCCTCTTGACCTTTGACTGCATAGCCAGTGTGTAACATCAGTAAATAGCTTCCCAATCCCAATGCCACCGTGATGGGCATCGATAGACAACTAAATCTGGCCAATTTCTGGAGGCCTTCAAGTACGTTTCATTTTTCCTCAATACCCTCATCCCAAGCTTAAGCATTGTGCGCTGTCCAATTGGAATTGCTCACTTCAACGTGCCTGGCATTTACTTACCTAAGTGCATATGTAGTGGACACATTCATCGGCATGACAGATGATCAGAGTTATCACCAAAAGCAATCTGTTATCGATTTCAGATTACGCTGAAAAGTAGTTGCTGGATTCGACATAACTTGCAGTTGATTTGCCTGTCGGCTCTGATCGCTCGGCTGAAAACGTTACCTGACTGTGTCAGGTAATCGGTGCCCCCTTCTCCGCCCGTGATATCGATGATTGCAATCTGTTCGATATCCGGCCACCGCACTTGGCGGTATCGCTTGCCATCATCGACTGGCGCAATGAGACAGTCTTTATTCAGCCCGACCGTGTAAAGAGTGGCTTGGCCTGTGCGTACTGCCCGACAGAAAACGTTTAACCAGATTCAATCCGGAGAACACAATGCTCGATCAAACCATGCTCGCCTGGCAGCCCGTACAAAGTGACAGCGACAAAGTCGGGCGTTACCAAATGCGCGAAAAGATTGGTGAAGGTGCCATGGCGCGCGTCTTCAAGGCCTATGACCCGGAAATCGATCGGACCATTGCCATCAAGGTACTGCGACCGGAACTGTCGCGCGTTGAAGACTACCGTACTCGCTTTCTACGTGAATCGCGTGGGGCCGGGGTATTGTCGCACCCCAATATCGTGACCGTATACGACGTCGGCGAGGATGGCGAACAGCCTTATATTGCGATGGAATTCGTCGATGGACACACACTATCTGATCTCCTCAAGAAAAAGGAGGTGCTATCCACGAAGACGGTGGTGGAAATCGGCATTCAATTGGCTAAGGCACTGGATTATGCACACAAACGTGGTGTCATTCATCGCGATGTGAAGCCCGCCAATATTATGCAGCTGAACGATAGTAAAACCATCAAGGTGGCAGATTTCGGTATTTGTCGCATTGAAGGTGGGGATGCCACACAGGCTACCCGCGTAGGGGATGTGCTGGGTACACCCAATTACATGTCTCCCGAGCAGGTCAGTGGTCAAGCAGTAGATGCTCGGTCTGATCTGTTTTCTGCCGGCGTTGTGTTGTACCAGTTGCTGGCGGGTGCTTTGCCTTTTGAAGGTGATACCCTGGTCAGCGTAGCCCTGAAAATCATGAAGTCCGACCCGGTACCGCTTGATAAATTGCGGCCGGATCTACCTTTGAGCCTACGCCGAATCATTGATCGCACACTACGGAAACAACCGGACAAACGTTTTCAGACCGGGGATGAGCTGGCACAGGCACTGATCGGTGTAGCCAAGGAGATAGCCGAGGCAGGCCAGCGCAAGGAGCATGGCCGGTTGATTCCAATCCGGGTACGCTGGGCCTTGATCATGGCGACGATTGTCAGTGTCACCATGGTGCTGGCCAGTGCCTTCATCCATCAACGTCAGGATGAAGCAATGATGCAGCAGGCGATGAGCTATGGCGGCTCGCTGGCCAAATTCATGGCGTCACGTACCTCGTCCTACATTCTGGCGGAGGAATGGACGGAAGTGGATGTCTTCATTCAGGACACCATCAGCCGGCAGGCCTTCAGCCATCTACAGGTGATCGACCATCAGGGGATCGTTCGTGGCAGCAATTTACCATCGCAAATTGGTACCCGTTATGTAACACAGGATGGTGACGTGCTGACCAGTCACGAGTCGGGTGTCAAGGTCCAGCGCTACCAGCTACCCAATCAACGCGAGGTCCTGGATTTTGAAGCACCGGTGGTCTTTCAAAGCCGCACTATCGGCACAGTGCATCTGGGTATTTTCCTGTCGCCGCTGACTGAAGTTTCCCGCCTGACGTTACTGATGCTGGGCGCACTGATTCTGGTGACAACGCTGGCGGTAGCAGCCGGGAGCTATTTCTTGGCACAACGATTGTCAGAGCCATTGCGGGTGCTGCGCAACTCGCTCAAGGAATTGGCACTGGGTCGGTATGACTATCGAATCGGCGAAACCCGTCGTGACGATTTTGGTGAGCTATATGAAGCATTTGATGCTGCCGCGCAGTCATTGCAACAACGGCATGATCTTGATCACCCCGAATTGAAAGGGGACGGTGCCCCGCCCCGCAATCTGGAAACCGTCATTGTGACAGGCGATCAATCGTTGCAACCACAGCCACACCGTAACGCGACCAGCACCGTTTAACAGTAATTAGAGAGGGCACCAACAGTACCCTCTCTTACCATCTGGTCCGATCCCCGGCCATCCAGCAGGTCAACGTGATGGGTCAAATTGATGTCTTTTCAGTTCAATCTACATTATTTGCTATTTGCTGGGCTGGTTTTGATTTTGTCGGCCTGTGGCCATTTGCCCAGCCCGATCCAACCCAATAATCTGATTGGCCGTGATGCCGATTTTGCGGTGGTCTTACCCAGTGAGGGGGATTCGCTGGCCAGCTTGGCCCGGGATTATTTGGGTGATGCTGAACTGGCCTCCCGTATTTCGGAGTTCAATCGCACCCAACAGGCCACGCCAGGTAAAGTGCTGGTGATTCCGCTCAATGCACCTCCCCCTTCTGGTTTGTATAGTCATGGCTACCAGACCATCCCCATTCTGTGTTATCACCGGTTTGGAGATCATCGTGGAAAGCTGACTGTCAGTCGGTCTGCATTTGCGTCCCAAATGGCTTATCTCGCCGACAACGGCTTCAAGGTTATGCCGTTGTCCGCGCTTATCCCTTTTCTCAGGGGGCATGCATCCCTACCGCCAAAAACCGTGATCCTGACCATGGATGATGGATATCGCAGCGTATATGACATCGCGTACCCTGTTTTGAAGCAGCATGGTTTTCCGGCCACGGTGTTTTTATATAGTGATTTTGTGGGCGCCACTGACGCACTGAGCTGGGCGCAAATGCAGGCAATGGAGGCATCCGGCTTAATTGACGTGCAGCCGCATTCGAAAAGCCATGGGAATCTGGCGGTGCTGCAGTCAGGCGAACGTCAACTACAATACCAGGCGAGACTGGAACAGGAAGTGACCACCCCCATCACCGTGCTGCGTTCGCAGTTGGGTGTGAATAGCTACAGCTATGCCTTCCCTTATGGTGACACCAATGAGCACGTGACCAGCTTGTTAACCAAACATGGTGTTGAAATGGGCCTGACCGTCACACCTGGCGGCAATGGCTTCTTTGCTTACCCTCATATGCTGAAACGCACGATGATTTTTGGCGATGATGATCTGGCCACTTTCAAGGCCAAGCTATTGGTATTCGTCAACACACCGCGCAAACCATGAAACCGACAATGATCCCATTGCTGCTTGCGACCTGCGGGCTTGTTGCCTGCAGCACCCCAAGCAAGAGCAGACGGCAATCATACGAACGGATTGCGATCGAACAGGCCATTCGCCAACACGAACAATTGGCCTGGCGCGCTCAGGCCGCAGATGATTTACCCCGCGCGGTAACGCATTGGCAGATTCTGACCTTGTTGGCGCCGACCCATCCGGATTACCAAACCAAACGCGAACAAGCTGAAGCCGCTATACCGGTTGCTATTGCACGCTGGCTGCAACTAGGCCAGCAGGCGCAGCGCAAAGGTCAACTGGACGAGGCAGCTAGCGCAATGCTACGCATTCTGGTTACAGACCCGAATCACGCCGTGGCATTAGCCACGTTACGAGACATTGAACGGCAGCGATCCATCCGCACCCAGGCGGCACGGGCGGCCAAGTTCCGGCAACCGATGCAACCCTCTACCGGCGATCTATCCCCGGATTGATATGGGCCGGCAGAGATATGTGGCTCAACCTGCTCAACACGTCATATGCCAGCAGGTACAGGCTGATAGCGCATAGTAGGAAGATGACACCTTACTTGACCGGGAATTTCTGCAGCTTGGCTTTCAGATCCACCGCCTTGGCCCGGTTGTATTTGGCGTTGGCGTCATCCGGCGCCAGTTGCAGTAGCTGATCCCATTTGCGAATCGATCCGTCAAGATCTTGTCGATGAAATGCCGCCATGGCCTCCTTGCGATAACGTTGAATCAGTGCATTGCGCTGTGCTTGTTGTTGCACCAATTCAGCCTGTGGTTTGGGCATTGGCGCTGGTGGCTCGGCCGGTTTGACGACCGTTTCCGGTACTGGCGCGGGGGCTGGTGCAGGCTCGACTGGCTTGGTCGTCCGGCTGACTGGTGCAGGCTTGGGTGCCTGCCCTGGCACGTTGATGATCTGCCCTGCAGCAAGTCGATTGGGATTGATCAATCCATTGTATTTGGACAGGATATAGAAACGCAGGCGATCCCCCAGGAAGCGTTCCGCCAACTTGGCCATGGTATCGCCAGGTTGCACTACGTAGGCAAAGTGAGCGGCACCCAATTCCTGCTGCGCGTCTGCCTTGATCTGTTCCATCAACTTACGGGCGATCTCATTGGTAGGGTCCAACTGCAACGCGTGTTCCAACAAGGCGCGCGCTGACGCTTCATCGCCATTCTGTAGCAGGTCGCGGGCCTCCAGTGCCTGCCTTTGTGCCTGTGCGCGTGCTTCTGGCGGTGAAATGGTCAAAACTGGCGATTTGACCGCTGGCCCGGACTCATCTGGTGGTGGCACAACACAGGCAGCGCATAACAGGGTAAGGACCAAGATAGCCAGTGGCCGATAGGTTGAGGAGGTTCGTGTGTTCATGCTGAGCATTGGATATCTATAGATCGGGCCTGAATTGGCGGCAATACATCGAGCGGCAATACATGCCAGATTGAAGCGTGCACGTATGGCACGGCACAAGCCCGGGCAAGTCATATGAGCCTATTTTTTCAATGATAGGATCGGCATAAGAACAGTGCAACTATATGCAATATTCGAATATAGAGACTTAATCAATATCGATATCGATATCGATATTGACTTTGTAACGGCTGATGTCCCCACTCAGGTCGGGAGGCTGAAATAGAATGTGGCCCCCTTACCCACCTCGCTCTCTGCCCATACTCTGCCACCATGGCGTTTGATAATACGCTGGATATTGGCAAGGCCGATCCCCGTACCCGGAAACTCATCCGCGCCATGCAAGCGCTGAAAGACCCCGAACAGCTTGTCGTAATAATGCATATCAAAACCGACCCCGTTATCTTTGACGCGATAGATATGCTCCCCACCTTCGGTTTGCCCACTCACCTCCACCAAAGGTTGCGGCTGCTTGCCAGCATATTTCACCGCATTGGATAATAAATTGGCCCAGATCTGCCTGAGCAGCGCCGGATCACCACGGCAGGCTGGCACAGGGGACAAATGCAAGGTTGCCTTGCCGGCAAGCGGGTCTTCGTCACACAACATACGGTAAACGGATTGAACCAATGCGGTCATGTCCACCAACTCTGTCGATACAGTAACGCGCCCCAATCGGGAAAACGTCAGCAGGCTGTCGATCAGATTATTCATGACTGCTGCATTGTCGGTCACCACGGCTAACAGACGCTGCCCCTCGCTCCCCAGTTGCTGACTGAACTGTTCTGTCAGCATACGGGCAAAACCACTCACTGCGCGCAGTGGTGCGCGTAGATCATGTGAAACCGAATAGCTGAAGCTTTCCAGATCCTTGTTGGCCAGTTCCAACTGCGTGGCGCGCTGAGCCAGTGCGATCATCAGATTTACTCTCTCAACCGCCACGGACATCTGGCCGGCAATGGCGATCAGGGCTTTCTCTTCTTCCCCGCCCAACTGACTTCCCTGGGTCATCAGGACACACAACACCCCCATGCATCGTTGCCCTGCCAGCAACGGTACCATGACATGCGGCAAGGCTGGATCATCCATACGTTGCAGGCCAGCATCACCTGCGGCCAACAGCGCCTCACAGGCGGCCTTGCAGGCCGCCGATCCCGCATAGGCGATGGCGGTCGATGTCAACCCTGGGCCCACGTGCAAACGCATCCCATCCAAATCAATCAGCCATACCCAGCCCGACTGAAAGGGAGGCAAGCTGCCCAACCCTTGCAATGAGATATCCGTAATATCCTGCATCGTATTGGCCACACTCAAGGTACGGGCAATCCTGTACAACGTCCTGATCATGTGATTGGAACGGGCGATCTCGCGCTGCTGGACCGCCAGTTGCTCATTCATATGCACTGCTTCTTCATAAGTTGATACCAGCAAATCAACAATCTGCTCGCGCTCGGAATTGATGAAGTGGCGCTTGCCGTCCAACATCAGCTCCATCCCGATCTCAACCTTGCGACCTTGCCGTAACTCACGATTGAGCAGGATATAGTTGATGCGCGACAACAACATCTCGAAATCGTAGGGCTTGCGTACAAAATTGTCAGCCCCGCACTCCAGGCTCTTGGCAATATCCTGCATGCCAGCCAGGGAAGTGACCATCAGGACTGGAATATCCCGTAGCTCAGGGTTGGATTTGATGGCACTGCATAACTGGTAACCATCCATCTCTGGCATCACCACATCGGTAATCAACAACGCCGGCCGATGCTGTGCCGCCATTTCCAGCGCGATCCGGCCGTTGGCAGCGGTCATCGTACGGCAACCATATTGTTGCAACATGAAAGACAATTGCTCTGCCTGTGTCGGGCTGTCTTCCGCAATCAAAATGAGCGTACCGCGCAACGTGTTGTTGGCTTGAGCTTCCACAAACACCTCCTTGTTCGATGTCACCAACACTATCGTTGCAGGCTCAGCAGTGTCGCTGCGATATCATCCGGTGCCATGACGAAACTGGCTGCACCAAGCTCAACCGCGGCGCCTGGCATACCATTGATGGCCGCGGTCTCGGCGTTCTGCACCAGGGTGATCGCACCTGCTCGTTTCATGTCGCCCAGCTCTTGAGCACCATCGCGCCCCATTCCCGTCAGCAGTACACCAACAGCATGCGCACCACAGTGACGGGCTACCGAGCTGAACAGGCAAGCCACGGCGGGCCGCAATCCGCATTGACGTGGTGATGCCATCAACAGCATCTGACCTTCATTACCCAGTGTCAGGTGAACATCGTCCGGGGCAACATAAACATGCCCTGATCTAGGCCGCTCGCCCTGCTCCGCCAGTTTCACCGCCAGCAGACAAGACTGATCAAGCCAAGTAGCGAACCCCCCGGCGAAACCACGGGCGATATGTTGCACGATCAGAATGGGTATACTGAAGTCCGCTGGCAATTGCGCCAAGATGGCTTGCAGCACGGCTGGACCACCCGTGGAAGCCCCCATGGCGACCAATCGGATGGTTACGCTCGACGGCGAAATCGTTGGTGTCTGACGGACCGTTCGATCTGACTCAGGGTGCCCGATTCGGCGAACCACGCTGACTTCCGACATCAGCTTGATGGTATCCACCAGCAGCTTGGCATCCTCCTCGAAAAGACAATGTGTTGGCGCCACCGGTTGCCGCAGTAGCGCCAGCGCACCAACTTCCACCGTCCGAAAGGTATTGGCAATTTCTGTTACTGATTGGTGGGCCGTCACCAACACAATACGTGTTGGGCACTGCGTCATGATTTGCTGGGTAGCCGTATAGCCATCGATATCGGGCATGTTGACATCCATCACCACCACATCCGGCCGCAGACGGCAAGCCATGCCGACCGCCCCACGGCCATTTTCCGCCACGCCGATCACTTGCAACGCGGCATCCCGATTCACGATATAGGCCAGCAGATCACGTGCCGTCACCGAGTCATCCACCACCAGCACGCGAATCTGTCCACGTGGCTTGTCAAGGGTGGGCAGTGACAAGGTTGCCGGCTTCATATCAGCCTCCTGATGACATCCAGCAAGCCTTCCTGATCAAAGCCACTCTTGACAATGTAGGCGTTGGCCCCGGCATCTACCCCGCGTTCTCTATCCTCTTTCGCATCCAATGCCGTCACCAGAATGACCGGCAAATCGCGGGTAGCCGGTGCACTGCGAATACGTGCAGTCAGCCCCAACCCATCCAGGCGGGGCATTTCCACGTCCGACACCACCAAGTCGACCTGATTGTCATGCAACTGCGCCAATGCATCCACGCCATCCACTGCAGGCAGTACCGTATAACCCGCCATTTCGAGAATATTCTTGAGTAGTGAACGAGACGTGATCGAATCTTCTGCAATCAATATCGTCGGCTGTCGAGCCCCCTGGGGCATCTGACCGGTGGCCGGCTGCTTTGGCGTCAGACCGACCGCCCCCTTCATCAAATCACCGATGCTCAGAATCGGTACCACCCGGCCACTACCCAATACCGTCGCACCAGATAGATATGTAACCCGCTTCAATTGTGGGCCAAGCCCTTTTACCAATACTTCCTGATCACCTACTACACGGTCCACCGCAAAGGCAAGCTGCCGGCCCTGCCAGGTGACGATCACCAGACTGACATGCCGGCCCTCTTCAACCGGCTCACGAGGCAGCCCCAACACGTCGGCCAGCCAGACCAGGGCCAAAATCACCCCTTGCCATTCCAGGCTGTCCCTACCCTCTACCGAACGAATGAACTGAGGAACAATCCTCAAAACCTGCGACACCGACGCGACAGGCAACACGAAAGCAGCGACGCCGACTTCCACCAATAATCCGCGAAATGTTGCCAGTGTGGCCGGCAACAACAAACGAAAGCAGGTGCCTTGCCCGGACTGCGAGCTGACAGTAATCTCGCCGCCCAGTTTTTCCACTTTTTCCCGGACAATCGCCATACCCAGGCCCCGGCCCGAGATATCCGTCACCATCTGACTGGTTGAGACGCCGGACTCGAACAGCAGATCAAGCAGCGTCGAGTCGTCGGGATGATCCGCCTCAGTCAGCAAACCGTGGCGGATTGCAGCCGATCTGACTTGATCCAGCTTAACACCCGCACCGTCGTCAGCAACCAACAGTTCAACCTTACCAGCATCCTTGGGGGTCACCTCAATCCGTAAACCACCGGTGGGCGGCTTGCCTTGGCGTTCCCGCGCTTCGGGCATTTCAAGACCATGATCGATGCAATTGCGCACCAGATGGATCAAAGGGTCCTTCAATTGCTCCAGAATACGTCGATCAATTTCGATCTCAGCACCTTTGATATCGATGTCGACACTTTTTCCGGTATCCCGTGCCTGGTCGTATGCCAACTTGGGCAATAACTCCAGTAAGGCAGAAAACGGTTGCAGCAGCACATGTTTCATTTCGCTCATCATGCCATCGACCATGCCGACCGTGGTGTGGCGATCCTGCTGTGTTTGTCGCAATAATCTCAACATGCGCGATTCCACGTTTTGCACCTGAATCGCATCCCGTTCAAAAATATCCGTCAATTTATCGACCAGCTTTGCACCCGCCGTCTGGACCGATCCCGCCATCATGGCTCGTCGCATGCTCCGTAATCCCCGCACGCCCGTCAGCCAGCTATTGCGTAAGCCGGCCACTTCACGGCACAAGTCCGTCATTTCGTCTGCCAGATAGGCTACACCCTGCTTCAGTACGGCCAGATCTTCAACCTGTGCCAGCATATCGCTCAATCGTGTGCTGGAGATACGTACGGTGTCATTGGCTGGCAAATGATAGGGGGAGACCTCGACACGCCGGGCTGGTACAGCGGCGGGCACTACGCTGACAGGTTGTGGGATGACTTGTGTGGATAACAGATGTGACATGTCCTCCACCCATAGTTGCAACTGGCTATGCGTGGCTGCCGACCAGTCCAGCTGGCCTTGCTTCACCAGGGACAACAAGCTTTCCATATCCCGACAAATTGTTTCGATTGCCGACTGGTCCACTGCACGGGCTGCCCCTTTCAGGCTGTGGGCCTCACGAAACAGGGTTTCAACCAAGCCGTTGGCCTGCGGACCAGGTTCGGTATGGGCCAACATCAATAGCAGGTCATCCATGGCCGCTACATGTTCGTCCGCCTCTGCCCGGAATGTGGACAGCAGGCGTCGCATGAATTGGGCCTGATCCTCAGCCATAGCAGCACTCCCATCTGGGCATGGCAGCCCATGACAGCAGGGTCATGTCCGGAACCTTGCTGCCATGTCTTGCAATTTCAGGCCGAGCCCATGAAGATTTTGCGCGGCCTGTTCGGTTTGTCTTGCACTGGCGACACTTTGTGAACTGGCCAGGCGAATACTGTCCATCGCAACCGCCAGCTGATCCATCCCCGCCAACTGCTGCTGGGCGGAAACCGCAATCTGTGAAGCAGCCTGTGCACTGTCGACAATGCTTTCCGACAACATTCGAATCGCTTCACCGGCTTCGGAAGACTGTTTAAGCCCGGCCTCCACAGCCTTACCACCTTGCTCTGTGGCCAATACTGCGCCGTTGGTGGCTTTCTGGATTTCTCCCAAGATGCTGCGCACCTGAACAGTGGCCTGCTTGGATTGTTCCGCGAGGCTTTTCACCTCTTGCGCCACAACCGCAAATCCCTTGCCATGCTCGCCCGCTCTGGCAGCCTCAATGGAAGCATTCACCGCCAGCAGATTGGATTGCTCTGCCAGATCGTTGACCGTGGCAATGATTTCGCCAATGGCTTGGGTTTGCTCCGACAGCCGCACGATACTGTCGGCAATCGCCGCCATTTGGTCATGAATACGTTGCATGCCATCCACTACGTCTTCAACAGCGCGACGCCCGTTTTGCGAAATCTGTGCCGCTCGCTGAGCGGATTCGGACACGTTTTTGGCTTTCTGACTAGCCAGGTGCGCTGTCTGCTTCACTTCCTCTACCGTACTGGATGTCTGCGTGATCGATACGCCGGTTTCCTCCGCTGCGCTGGTGATCTGCGTAGTGCCAGCCAGTATTTCGGTAGCGGCACTGGCTACCACACTGATCCCTTCATTCACATCGCGACTCATGTTGCGAAGGTTTTCCAGCATCTGAGAGAACGCATTACCCAGCATGTCTTTGTCAGATTGCGGGGCAAGCTTGCCGGAAAGGTTTCCGCCTGCGATCTGCCCTGCCGTTCCTGCCATCTGCCGCAACGACACCGTCATCTTGGCGAAGGCTCGCATCAGTATGCCGACTTCGTCCGTTCGGTCCGTGGCCTGGCAATTGATCGACAGATCCCCCTCACCGATCCGCCCGGCAATGTGTGTCAGCTCACGCAAGGGGACCGAAATCTGCCTGGTCAGCACGAGTCCGGCTGTCACGACCAAGACAATGGAGATCACCAATCCGGCTTGCAATACCATGAAGGTGGATTTGACACTTTGCTCTACCGCTTGATCACGCACTTTTTGCAGCACTTGTTCATGTTCGGTCATCATATGAATCTGATCGCGAATTCGCTGAAAATTCTTGTTGCCTTGCGATATCAAAGTCAAGTCACGTGCTTGTTCCAGTCCTTTACTCTTACGCGTGTTAATGACGTTGATTAAATAAGCCATGCGCTGATCAATCAGCAATTGCAGCGCTGCGAGATTCTGCAGCTGTATTGGGCTATCCGCGAGCAAGGTTCGCAAACTGTTCAGCTGACCATTCAACTGTGCCAACGCGCTCTGATAAGGTCGCAAGTACTCTTCGTCCCCTGTAATGACAAAGCCGCGCTGTCCCAGTGTGGCATCTTGCAGAACTGATGTCAGCGTCGCCAGATTGCTCAATACCTGATTGGTATGATTGACCCATTCGGCGGCGCCGACCTGCCGACGCGTGCTGTGATACGATGTTCCAATGACGATAGCGATGACCAGCATGATGGACAGGAATCCTGCCCAGAGTTTCATCCCGATTGAAAAACGCATGATCACTCCCGCGATACGACATGCCGCCCTTTGATTGGCATGCCAAATGGTTGGTCTTGTCTGCTTATTGACGGGTCGTTGCCCGGCCCTGGCGTATTCACCTGCCTTGCGGCGCTATCCGTTACAGAACCCGGCCGCGAACTGACGACAAGTATCTGATTGGGGTTCATGCATCACCCCACATTCTGCTTTAGCTAGCTGGACGCTGGTTCCGGTACAACGCCCCCGCTGAAGCCCTTTCATCAAGATCATGAACAGGCTCCGGCGCTTCCATTGTCAGGCCAGGCTTTGGTCCACAATCAATCCGGGATCATGCAACAGTCGTCCCGCATCCAGCACAATCAAGTGATCCGCCGTGATGCCCAGTAAGTAGGCTGCCCGTACGCCCGTCAGGGTTGGTAAGGCAGGCTGAATTGCCGTCAGAGGAATCTGGCATACATTGATGATCTGGTCGGCCAGTATGCCAAAGCACATGGCGTCATCTTGCAACACAATGACCTTGTTCAAGTCGGTCAATCCCTGTGCAGGTAGTTCGAAAAAATATTTGAGGTTGATCACGGACACGATCTGCCCACGCAGGTGAATGATGCCTGCCACAAAGGGCGGTACACCGGGCAAGACGGTCAGTTCTTTCAATGGGCAAACTTCACGAATCCAGCTTGATTCGATTCCATAGTGCTCATAACCAAGCATGAAAGTCAGCAGTTCCTGCTGCGCTTGTTCAGCCACAAGGGCTGGCACAACCGCCAGTGCTTTTGCTCGTTGCTGAAGTTTGACTTGAATGGCGTCGGCCGATGGTATATGTGAACCTTGCAAGGCAATATGGGCTTGTGCAAGACGCCGATGAAAGTTCTGCCAGTCAATCGTCGTCAGCCGGTTTGGCTGTGTCATGTGTGGCCGCCGATCATGGCCAGCAATTGTGAAGCCGTGACGCCCGCCGCTTCGGGTACCAATTCGGTCGGTTCACATTGTTTCAGCAAGTGTAACGCCTGGGTCAAGTGACGTTGTGAGGCAGCCTCGTTCACATATCGATACATGGCACTCAATGCCACATGCGCCACAATCAGTTTTTCATCCAGAAACAGTGCGGCTCGCAAGGCATGCAATGCTGCAGCGTTGCGCCCCTGGCCATTCAAGACCATTGCCAACAGATACTGGCTGGCAGGGTTGAGCTTGTCTATCGCAATTGCCTGATGGCAGCAGGCTTCCGCCGCAATCAGATTGCCAGCATCGGCCATTTGCCGTGCTTCGTTGAGTAAGGTAGGCACCTGCTGCGATATCGGCTGACGCGGGGCCAAGACAGCTACCGGTGGCAATGGTGGTACCAGGACATCAGCGGAAGGTGAAGGTCGGATACTCGGCAAGTCCAGGGGTGGGAATTCGGCTTGGTGCGTGGAGACCGTTCGCTCTGCTGATGGCTTTCGATAAAGCCAGACCTCGCCCAACCTGACCCTTTCGAAATTGACAAACCATGTCGGGTTCGCCTCCACCGCCCCAACAATCAGCCAGCCACCTGGGTTGAGGGCTTGATAGAAACGATCGACCACCCGCTTGGCCTGCGCTTGGGTGAAATACATCAAGGCATTTCGGCACAGTACGATATCCATACCCAACGTAGCCAAACCAACAGGCAATTCGGGCTGCACCAGATTCAGCCAGGCAAATTCCACTCGGTCGCGAATGCTATCCACCAAGCGCAAATGCCGGTTTCCATCGGGCGTGAAATAACCGGGAATCAACCAATCCGGCGGATTGCGAAATGACCAGCGCGAATAACGTGCCAAACGCGCCTGCTGCAGCGACTGTGGATTGATGTCGGTCGCCAGCAGCCTGATCCGCCAGCCAGCCTGAACCGGTAACAGGCGAGTCAGCAGAATAGCCAGCGAATAGGGTTCTTCGCCAGTGCTACAAGCGGCACTCCAGAGTCGTAGGTGGCGTTGGCCAGATGCCTGCCGTTCAGCAATCAAGGCCGGCAAGACATACTCCTTCAACGCGTCAAGTACCGCAGGTTCACGGAAGAAGTAGGTTTCGCCTACGGTCAGTTGACTGGCCAGCAACGTCAGCCGTGCATTGCTGGGGGCGCTGTCCATCAAAGACTGCATGCACATGGCAGAATCAGCATAGCCCATTGTCACTGCCACCTGCTTCATCACCCTGTCCAGATCCGCCAACCGCATGGGTGCATAACTCAGGCCCAAATGTTCAGCTACCCAAGCGGCAAACTGGGTCAGCCGGTCTTGACTGGTTTGTCCTTGCGATGCTGGCAATGGCTCACGAGCTAGATTATTCATCTCGATATCTACCAGCCAATCCACGCAATCAGGTTTCATACAACGTATCCAGGGCATGATCCAGCACCAGTAAATCATCCGCGTCCAGAAACGTTTCCAGATCATGGATCAACATCAACCCATCCGACAGCACGATCACGCCTGACAACGCACACTCCCCCCGTGTCAGCTCCGGCGAGACAACCACTTGACTGCACGGGTAGACAGCTGTCCCGGTTACCGCATCCACAGGCAGTAACCAGTCTCTTGACGCGGCATGCACCATCACTAGTTGATCTGAGGGTAATAAGTCGCGTGCTGGCAGGCCGCAACGACGTCGCATGTCCAGCACAGGTATCACCTGACCGCGAATATTGGTAATGCCCATGATGACCTCCGGTGAACCCGGTAATGGCGTAATCCATATCGCAGGCAGCACCCGTGCCACCGCCTCAAGCTTCAACGCGTACAGTTGCTGATCCAATTGCACGACCACCACAGACCAAACGTCGTTCATTTGTCCTCCGCATTCACCCTGCTACTTTCTTTTCTAGCACCATTGATAGTCAATTTCACCCAGATCAAGCAAAATCCCACTCTTTAATTAAAAAACCATTAGTATCAATTAGTAAAAACGCCAACCAGAACAATAACCATGATAAAAATACTGTTTTCAC
The DNA here is from genome assembly GCF_005503445.1 of Chitinivorax sp. B. Taxonomy (NCBI): domain Bacteria; kingdom Pseudomonadati; phylum Pseudomonadota; class Betaproteobacteria; genus Chitinivorax; species Chitinivorax sp. B. Next base: position 27,342 of record NZ_SCOH01000040.1, read on the forward strand.
CGTGATTAACTTAACTGGAATTTAAATTTTTAAACACTTTAATATTAAGATATTCGCAATCATGAAAGTATCGAAGATCAAGCAATGCCTGATACAGGAACCATCTTTAGCCAAGTAGCCAACAAGCCTGCACCCCCATCGGGACACAACCAATATGGCCCTATCACCGCAAAATGGTTGACCTGGTCAGTGGCTTCAGATCATTTGGGTGTAAAAGGAATTCGCAAGCCCGAATGACGAGTCAGATACGACGGATTGCGCCATGGACAGCGTGCATTGGCACGTCCCTGACGAAGTGCCTGACACCAACCAAAAGCACTCGGGTGGTCTGCCTAGGCAATGAACGGTGTATGAAAAGCAAACCGGTGAAAATCAACGAACAGTGGAAAGTTAAATCGAGACCGGGTAACCACTCAATTGGCACGACCTGATTCAACAGAATTTGCTGGGAGATTGATACCTGTCGGTTATCGTATAAAAACCCACCACTGCCACGAAGCGGTGGCTCATGACCGATCTTGAACAGGTTACAAAGTAGGTAAACTGGCGGGGTAACATCAGGCCACTAACGATAAGATATCGCAAGCCTGCACTGAACAAGATTCAAATCTGCACCGGAGCATCGCGGTACGAATCATCAATCGAGCAATGGCACCCAGTAGAATCAATCACTAATGACTGAATCGTCTTTCCCAATCCATACAGAACAGAGGGGCGTCAGATCCAACAGCGAGAAAGGGGAGCATGCTCCCCTTTTTCATACCAAATCCGATCGGAATTACTTCATTGCCATCAGACGGGCAACCGTTTTAGCCGCGTCATCTGCATATTCCGGGCTGGTCGGCTGAATCACAACCTTTTCCTTGCGAGCAACACGCTCCAGCGCCCACAGCGGCGGACGGCCACGGCCAGTCCACACTTCAGCCGGGTTGGCAGGATTGCAGAACTTCACCGCAGCCTTGGCCTTGGTACCCTTGCCACCACCACGTACCAGACTCTGAACATCATCAACGGTCAGGCCAAATTCGTGCACTACTTCACCCAGGAAGGTTTTCACAGTGCGCTGCAGATTCTTCTGATGTTCTGCAATGCTCTTCTGAATTTCCATGGAGCGCTGTTTCAGTTCAGCCAATGCCGCTGCATTATCTTGCGTCAATGACTTCAGGTTAGCACGCAGGCTATCCAACGTACCTGCAACATCACTATTCTTTTCCGGCTTGGCGGCAGGTGCAGCCTTTTTGGCAGCCGGTGCCACTTTTGCAGCCGGCTTGTCTGCTTTTACCGCAGGTTTGGCAGCGGGGGCCTTGGCACCTTTTGCAGCAGTTTTCTTGGTGGTAGCGGTTTGATTTGCAGTATTGTTTTGGGCTTGATCTGCCATTCTTTCATCCTTTTCACTGATGAATTGACGCATTGACATCGTTACTTTAACGGGAAAGTGAAGCAGTCATTTGACTGATCTGTTTCACCTGAGCCGAGTTGTTGGATTCATTACTCTGCGCTGATTCTAGCATCGTTTTTTTGCGATGCCGGATTTTTCGTGGGAAAACTTGTAAAAATCTAATTCACACTTCGTATGGTAACTAACAACACAGACACGCCTATCTTTATATTATGCAGAAGATTGGTAACTTTCCACCAGTAATCAGCAGAATCATGTGACTAACTTCAGTGATATCACATCGCGTGCATGGCCGATGAATACAAATTCCTCATACTCATATCTAAAGAAAAATGACTACCAAATCGGACGTAACACTGTTTGGCCATCAACATAAAATGCTTGTCTCAATTGACTTTTCCAGAATGGGAACCTTTGGCCAGGGTATCATTTCAATTGATTGACGGCCCACTGCAAAAGCCTCGAAATTGACTGAATACCTCATCCATACAATGAGGGAAATCCACAAGCAGCTCAGATCAATCTATGTACGAATATTTGGGGATGAATGACGGCTTATGCTAATCCACTCTACCGCCACAATAACTGTAAATATATTCAGACAATCAAGCCCAACCCTGCCACCCTGCCTGATTATTTTATCAATCACCTTCACACGAAAGGATGATTCTCGACCTAATACCGGCTTGATCGCCACGCAAAAATGCCAAGCGGTAAATTGGCAACCTGGTCGAAACATGAAATACAACCAATTGACAACGGCTGAGTTCGATACAAAATTTCGGTTGCAGTGGGAATGTATTCCACACTCTTGCTCCCACTCAACCAACTCACAGATGTTTCAATCTCGCCCCCAAATGGACGTATGCTCATTTGATTGCGCCGAGGGCAGCCAACATGCCAATGACAACAATTAAACATGGGATTCGACATTTACTGTTGCAAAAGCGCAAATCCTGCCAGCCTCATCACCATCCGATCCTAGAAAATACTTGCCAGTCGCTTGGCGTACGCGGTTCAATGTTGCGCTTCAAGTGTCATGCACATTGGCCAACCATGTTGTTGACGCTGGCTGCGACAGCATTACTTACATGCCAGTCCCGTCAGCCATGCCACCGGACAGACATCGGTCCATCATGCCGTGCAAGACAAAGCTCATCACCCGATATCGATTAAGGAATGCAGTCATGTTGCAACGTACATCTTTCGCCGCAGTTGCATTGCTGGCAATGGCCGCTTGCACCACCACCCAGCCACCTGCCAGTGAAGTCTCGACGCCTGAACCCACGACAGCACAAGCCAGCCATCAGGAAGCCAACATACCTGTCACTTCGGCACGTAGCGAGTCTGGCTCCACTATTTCGGAAAAGCGCTCGGTCACCGAAGAATTGAAAGGGCTGACTTATATTCGCGGCAATAAATTACCTTCACAGATTGGGGACGGTTGGCGGCCATTTTTCTCGATCACCCCGGCTAGACCCGGCAAATTTGACTTCTGGGTACTGGACAAGAATGGTGAGAATTATTTGATCAGCGCACAACAGGAATCGCGCCAGGGTGGTGGACAATTTCGCTACGGCGTCAAAGATGTATTGATCGTACCGGCATTGACCGACACAACGTTATTTGGCCGTTGCGCCAACCCGATAACCGGGCCACAGTCCGAATTTGCCCTGATCGATATGACTGGCGCCAGAAACATCACCTGGTTGGCCGGAATGAGCAAAGATGGCAGCCTGAGTACGGTCCCCCGACGTAACGGTCAGCAGCACAAATGTACTTTCCTGATTGGCGAAAAGCCCTGGACGAAGATTTTGAACTGGTAACCGTTCATCAAGCAGATGAGGCCGATTCAATCAGATCGTCGATTGAATCGGTCATGCTGAACATTCAATGCCGGCCGTTCCATTTTTTTGATTTGACCACCCACCCTTAATTCTTGCGCAGCGTCGACCAGCCATCACGTTGCTTGAATCATTGCGTTTGCTTTCCGTCATGAAACGCACGCTGTACCGCAGCCTGCTCTTCCAAGCGCCGTGCGATATTGCCACACACCAGATCACACAAGGCATAAATGGTCGGATCGGCAATCCGGTAATACACGTTTGTTCCCCTACCTTGTCGAGCCACGAGTCCATGCTTGGCCAGTAACGACAAATGGCGAGAAATATTGGCCATGGTGCAATCACAAATTTGTGCCAGCTCACCAACATTGCGCTCACCCTCACGCAATAGATTCAAAATTCTCAATCGTGTCGGTTCGGCCAATGCCTGAAAATACGCGGCCACTTGCCCTAGTGCTTGATCCGATAAGTCTTCCATATTCCAGCAACATCCCTGCTTCAAAGTCATGATGATGCCTCGCCCCTGCAAACTTGCCTAGGTTCTGCTGACGATTCTCGCCATCTATCCAGCGCCGGTTGACCAAGTGCGCCACGCCAGCCATACCAGGACATGCTGCCAATCCCGTCCAATCGACAACATGGGTCACCACGCACCCTAGCACTGCCCACATTGAACCACTTGATCTCATATCCCAGCGCCAAGGTAATGACACCTGACAACACTTTCAGTCGCCAGAATGGAGGGGGCCAACCCATTATTGACTATTTAACTAATTAGCTAAATAATAAACAAATAGTTCATTCAGGACCAGCAGATCTTATCGTGCAAACAATTGATTTCATGGAGATACAAGCATGCAGTTGCGTTATGCGATCTATTTCACGCTGCTGAGTCTGGTTACATCATCACCAGCCGCACCACCTTCGTCACTATCGACTGTCGCGGTCGGGGTCCACCATATGCCACCCACCTATATCGCGGACGGTGTTGTGGAAGCGGTACAGCAAGCTCGTCTGGCAACTCAGGTTGCAGGTGCAATTGTGGCTTTGCCAGTCAAGATTGGTGATCAGGTTCAAGCTGGCCAGTTGTTGGTACGCATTGATGCCCGGGCAGCCGGACAGACTGCTGTAGCCAGCCAAGCCCAACTAGCGGTTGCACGTGCAAGCCTAAATGTTGCCGAAAAGGAATTTACGCGACAAAAACAATTGTTCCTGCAACAGTTCATCAGCCAGGCGGCTCTGGATCAAGCTGAAGCCGCCTTGAAAACCTCAAAGGCACAAGTCGACGCCTTGCAAGCACAATCCAGCTTCAGCCATACCCAAGTCAGCTTTCATCAACTGACCGCCCCTTTTACCGGCACACTGGTAGAAATACCTGTCGCAGTGGGGGATATGGCCATGCCTGGCCAAGTCTTGATGACGTTGTATGACCCACGTACGCTGCGGGTCGGTCTCAGTATACCGCCTGCCGTTGCCGAACATCTGGCAACTCGGCAACCCTTTTTCATCGAGATTCCTGCGGTAAATGGTGCTGCCGCGCGACAAGTAGCAAACAAAGTCACTGTGCTTCCCAGTACCGATGTACAGACCCATACTCGTCGGATTTGGCTGGATCTACCCAGTTCAACGGGTCTGACACCGGGCCTGTTCGCCCGTGTGTCGCTTCCCATTCAAACTCGTACCTCACCCACCTTGACAGTACCATCTGGAAGCGTAATACGCCGTGCGGAACTGACTGCAGTCTATGTATTGAATCTCAAACAACAGCCCTTGCTGAGACAGGTAAAACTTGGGCAGCCGATCGGGGATTCCGTCACGGTGTTGAGCGGACTCACCGCTGGCGAGCGTGTTGTCTTGGATCCACTCGCTGCAGCACGTGTCCGCTGAGAAAACCACCATGTCGACACACATAGGTTTATCAGGCCGAATCGCCGCCTTTTTTCAGACTGCGCAAATCACGCCGCTTTTGGCGCTAGTCGCGCTGTTGCTGGGGGGCTTTGCGGTATTGGTCACGCCACGTGAAGAAGAACCACAAATCAATGTCACCATGGCGAATGTACTGATCCCATTTCCCGGGGCTGCCGTCAAGGATGTAGAGCAAATGGTGGCCATTCCAGCTGAACAGGTGCTGTCCCAGATGGTCGGGGTTGAGCATGTCCTGTCGGTATCACGTCCTGGCTTGGCCATCATCACGGTGCAATTCGAAGTGGGGGTGCCGCGTACTGAAGCCTTGGTTAGACTACACGATACCATCCGTTCCAATCAGGACTGGCTGCCAGAGGGCCTTGGCGTGCTCCCGCCCGTCATTAAACCTAAAGGTATTGATGATGTACCTATTCTATCGCTCACACTTTATGCAACCCGATCAGATCAAGGACCTTACGATCTAGAACGTGTAGCACATAGCCTGGAAGTTGAATTGAAAAGAGTCGCCGGCACCCGCGAAGTCACCAGTATTGGCGGCCCAGGGCGCAGCATTCAAATTGAAATCGACCCCGCACTTTTGCACCGCGCTGGACTGACTGTGGCTGATCTCCGGCAATCGTTGCAGTCAGCCAATCTTGGACTACCCATAGGCGAACTACTTGGTAACCAAACGACCATCGCGTTGGAAGCTGGCCAATTTTTTGACCATGTCAACGAACTTGCCGACCTGATCGTCGGGGTAAAAGACCTGCGGCCGATATTCTTGCGTGATGTGGCCACACTCCATGATGGCCCCCCACCCGCAACCCGTTATGTCTGGCACGGCATCGCCGGCGCACAAGGCAATGAGTATCCGGCCGTGACCTTGGCCATTACAAAAAAAATCGGAGAAAACGCCGTTGAAGTAGCCAATGCCGTGCTGGCAAATGTTGAGTTGTTGAAAAATACGGTCATTCCCGCTGATGTAAAAGTAGCAGTAACGCGCAACTACGGTGAAACAGCCAATGACAAAGCACAGAAACTGATCCAGAAGTTGTTGTTTGCGACCGTGTCGGTGGTCGCATTGGTATTGCTTACCCTAGGCTGGCGATCAGCTGCCATTGTTGGCACAGCCGTGATCCTGACACTGACTGTGACCTTGTTTGCATCCTGGGCATGGGGTTTCACCTTGAACCGGGTATCGCTGTTTGCCCTGATCTTCTCAATTGGCATTCTGGTCGATGACGCGATCGTTGTGGTCGAGAACATCCATCGCCGTCAGCAACTTGAACCAGGCAAACCCTTAATCGCGATCATTCCCGAGGCGGTGGATGAAGTCGGCGGTCCGACGATCCTCGCCACGCTGACCGTGATTGCCGCGCTGCTGCCAATGGCATTTGTCAGTGGGTTGATGGGGCCGTATATGAGCCCCATCCCGATCAATGCCAGCCTGGGTATGCTGCTATCGCTGGCCATCGCTTTTATAGTTACCCCCTGGCTGGCAAGATTGTGGCTGAAATCCAGCATTTCGCACCCAGCCACTACCACCCCTGCCTGGGCTACCTGGCTAGCCCATCTCTTCATGCCGTTTCTGGATATGCAGCTTGGCCATCGCAATCGCATCAAGCTGGGGTTAGGTGTTCTGGCGCTGATCGGGTTATCCCTGACCCTACCGGTTGCCGGGCTGGTCCAGTTAAAAATGCTACCCTTCGATAACAAATCCGAACTGCAGGTGATCGTGGATATGCCAGCTGGCACCCCCGTCGAACAGACCGCCGCCGTCTTGCGCGAATTAGGTTCTCACCTCGCCAGCGAACCCACTGTCACCACCTATCAAGCCTATGCTGGCACTGCCGCACCGATCAACTTCAACGGACTGGTGCGCCAATACTACCTGCGTAACAGTGGCGAAGTTGGCGACATTCAAGTCAACCTGACCGACAAACACCATCGTCACGAACAAAGCCATGCCATCGCCACTCGTCTTCGTCCCGCGTTGCAGGCAATTGGCCAGCAATTCGGCGCCAATGTAAAAGTGGTGGAGGTACCACCTGGCCCGCCTGTGCAATCTCCCATTGTGGCGGAAATCTACGGGCCAGATGCCGTCGGCCGGCAACAATTCGCCAAGGCCGTGCGGAGCGTATTCGAACAAACCGATCACGTCGTTGACATTGATGACACCAGTATCAGCATGGCACCTCGCAAGATACTATTGGTGGATCGCCGCAAAGCGGCCCAACTTGGTATTTCACAACAAACGATCATCACGACTTTACAAGCGGGCCTGGCTGGCGAGACCGTCAGCTTTTTGCACGATCAAAGCAAATATCCCGCCGCAGCGACCCTGCGCTTACCCCTGTCCAGCCACGGCAGTCTGGACGAACTGTTGAAATTGTCGGTACGCAATGCGCAAGGCGGGCTGGTACCCATTCGGGAATTGGTCGACATCATTGATGGCCAACGCGAACAACCCATATATCGCAAAGATCTGTTGCCAGTGCACTATGTCACTGGCGACATGGCCGGGAAGCTGGATAGTCCTTTGTATGGCATGTTCAGCATGCGCAGCCGCCTGAATGCACTCGACGTGCCAGGAGGGCCACTTCAGGAGTATTTCATCCGTCAACCGGATGATCCCTACCGTGGCTATTCCCTGAAGTGGGATGGAGAGTGGCAAGTTACCTATGAGACCTTTCGAGATATGGGTGCAGCCTATGCAGTTGGACTGATCCTGATCTATTTATTGCTCGTAGCACAGTTCGGTTCTTATCGAACCCCATTTGTGATCATGGCACCCATTCCGCTAACGTTGATTGGCATCATGCCAGGGCACGCGTTGCTGGGCGCCCCCTTTACCGCCACCTCTATGATTGGGATGATTGCTCTGGCCGGTATCATCGTACGCAATTCCATCTTGCTGGTGGATTTCATCAATCTGCAACTTCAGCAGCAGGTGCCATTCAAGCGTGCCGTGGTCAATGCTGCCATCACCCGTGCCAAACCTATCTTGTTGACAGGTCTGGCCGCCATGCTTGGCGGATTCTTCATTCTGGATGACCCCATCTTCAACGGCCTGGCAATTTCATTGATCTTCGGCATACTGATTTCCACCTTGTTGACGTTGGTGGTCATCCCACTGCTGTATTTCGCGGCTTATCACCCGTACCCGCCTTTTCAACCGACAGAAGGAACATCAACATGACATCCTGGCAAATCACTCGCCTCATTGCTGGTAGTTTCATCCTGCTAGCACTGTCCTTAGGCATACCTGGCAGCCCGCTGTTTCACAGCCAGTGGTGGCTGGCCTTCACCGCCTTCGTCGGGTTCAACCTGCTGCAAAGCGGGGTCACCAAGTGGTGCCTGATGGAAACATTACTCCGCAAAATCGGGGTGAAGTCAGGTTGCTGAAAGGCGCATGCACGGATGCATGCTTGCGCAATGGCTCACGTTGCTGACCAGCGTGATCAATCAGCGTATCGTGTGCGTCCGCCCAGACCATTTGAGTGACATGGTCTTCCACCAAGGCGCAACGTAGTCAGGTATCCAGCAGCCGGCGATCTGTATTCGCTCCTCAAGTGCTGCAATTTGCAATACACGTGACAGCAGCGCGACCACCATGCGATGTATCTGTCGATATGACCATGGTGCGCATATCCCTCATGACAAAGGAGGCAACCATGGCACATATTGTCATTCTCGGCGCTGGTACTGGCGGCATGCCGGCTGCCTATGAATTGCGGGAAAAGCTGACCCTCTCACACCGCATTACGGTGGTCAATGCTGTGGACTACTTTCAGTTTGTTCCATCCAACCCCTGGGTGGCCATTGGCTGGCGCAAACGTAACGACATCACCTTTCCTATTCGACCTTATCTGGCCAATAAAGGCATTGATTTCATTGCACAGTCGGTCAGCCAGATTGATGCAGCCCGGAATACGTTGACACTAGCCAATGGCCAGCACGTCCATTATGACTACCTCATCATCACCACCGGTCCCAAGCTGGCGTTTGACGACATCCCGGGCTGTGGCCCGGCCGGGTTCACCCAGTCTATCTGCCATGTCGATCATGCTGAGCAGACTTATGCCCATTATCTAACACTGCTCACCCAACCCGGGCCGGTAGTGATCGGTGCGTTACCAGGGGCTTCCTGCTTTGGCCCGGCTTACGAATTCGCTTTCATCCTCAACATGGATCTGAAGCGACGCAAACTTCGTAAACATGTGCCAATCACTTTTGTCACCAGCGAACCCTATATCGGACACCTAGGGCTGGGTGGGGTCGGAGACTCCAAAACCATGATGGAGAGCGCTTTCCGTCAACATGATATCAAATGGATCACCAATGCCCAGGTGACGCGGGTCGAAGCGGGTGTCATGCACCTTAGCGAACTCGACCCACAAGGCCAAGCTGTCAGGGAGCACGCCTTGCCCTTCGCCTTCAGCATGATGCTTCCACCGTTCAAAGGCGTAGATGCCGTCACCGGTGTGACAGGTCTTTGCAACCCACGTGGTTTTGTGTTGGTGGATGAGTATCAACGCAGTCTGGCCTATCGCAATATTTTTGCAGCAGGTGTCTGCATTGCCATTCCACCCGTCGAGGTCACACCGGTACCCACTGGCGCTCCCAAGACAGGTTACATGATCGAAACCATGGTTTCTGCCATTGCGCATAATATTGCAGCCGAACTCGCCGGGCTGCCTGCCCGTGCCAAGGGCAGCTGGAATGCCATTTGCTTGGCAGACCTGGGTAATACCGGTGCCGCCTTTGTAGCACTGCCACAAATCCCACCACGCAATGTGAACTGGTTCAAAACCGGCAGATGGGTGCATGTCGCCAAAGTCGCGTTCGAGAAATACTTCATCTACAAGATGAAGCACGGCACATCAGAACCGATATACGAGAAATACATGCTGAAGATGCTGGGCATTGAGCGGTTGGAGCATTAATTTCTCCTGCGATGGTACGGCTACCTGGCTGTCTCGTCGCTCACCTCAAAAGGGCTAATACAATGAATGGATTTACCCAGTTTCCATCAGAAATGCAGCCAGCCTGTTCGTGTTTTCCTACCCAGGCCATGCTGGTTGATGTTCGAGCCAGTTGCGAATTCCAGGCTGGCCACTTGCCAAATGCGGTATCGTTGCCAATCGACGATTTACGTGACCTGATCCGTGAACACTATCCGGACAAGACCACACCAATTGTGGTGTATTGCAAATCTGGCCTGCGCTCGGCGCGAGCCGAACACATCCTGCAAGGCATGGGTTATTTGCATGTTCACAACGGCGGCAGCATGCTGGAATTGGCGCAATGGCTGCCCCAATTCAGTCAATAAATCCATCTCCCAAATACTTGGCTGCTGCACACGCAGCAGCCTTGCCAACCCGCCCCAATATATTCCATATTGGAATATAGAAATATAAATTCATATTTTTAAGCAATAAAAAAACACTGCTATCCTGCGCCACATCCCGCTTGGTAAAGCGCCACCAGCAGCCAAACCAGTGGGTAGGTGACCAGGAAAAGGCAAGCCATCCCGCCTTCGGTTTTCCTTGGTCGCTCCTCAATCGATGTATCGTTACTCAAAGGCCATCAATGAGAACTGAAACTGCTTGGAAACTGGGCATTCTGGGGTTATCCCTGAGTACACCACCACTGATTGCAGCTGATGCCCCGTCCGCAGCCAAACCCGCGGAACGGATCGCGGTCACAGGTTCGCGCATTCCCCGCGCCACCCAGGAAGGCCCCACCAGCGTCACCGTCATCAGCAGCAAGGATCTGGACAACCTTGGTTACAAAAACGTATTCGATGCGCTGAACCAGCAAACGCAAAACACCGGCTTTACGCAAGGTGCGGATTTTGGCAATACGTTCACCCCTGCAGCCAATACCATCAGCCTGCGCGGATTGGGGCCCAACCATACACTGATCCTGATCAATGGTCGGCGGGTGGCGGAATACCCCGTTGCCTACGAAGGAAAAATCAACTTCGTCAATTTGGCCAATATCCCATCCGCGCTGGTGGACAGAATCGAGATCCTGAATGGTTCGGGCGCGGCGATCTACGGCTCGGATGCCATTGCCGGTGTGGTCAATACCGTCATCAAGAAACGAGCCCGTGGGATAGATGTGAACCTCAAAGTGGGTGGCACCCAACGTGGCGGTGGCAGCAACGGACGCCTCCAGATCAGTGGTGGAACCAGTGCTGGTCCGCTGCGTGTCTTGTTTGGCGTGGAATTGAGTCGTACCAACGAGATCTGGGCCAAAGACCGTGACTTCATGGCCGCATCGACATTGAATGGCGAAACCCCAACCAGCATCTGGTCACGGCAGGACCTGACCACCAAGCGCTATATTGCGCCAACGGACAATTGCGCAGCCTTTGCCAATCAGTTTGATGGCAGCGTGGTGCAAGTCAACAGCCGGACCGGCAGCTATTGCGGCAGCGGCAAGGCCCGCCCGACCTATTGGACCACCCAGACCCGCAACCAGAGCCAGAACGTCTATGGCGCCCTCTACTACGACCTGAACGACGACACCACACTGTTTGCGGATGCCTTCCTAGCCCTGAACAACACGCAGAACAATACACGCGGCCCCAGTTGGGTGTCGGCGGCTGACAAGGGGAGTTACTTTCTGAACCAGAACACCGGGCATTACGAGGTTTGGAAGCGCAGTTTTGCGCCGGAGGAAATCGGCGGCGTCGAAAAATTCAATCGTGAGTGGGACGATACGGCGGGCAATCTATCCTTCGGCGTAAAGGGCCGGCTGGGACAAAGCAGTTGGAACTATGAAGCAGCCTACAGCGCATCGGCCTATACCAGTTATGCCAGCGCGCCGATCATCCTGAATGGCATTGACGAATACTTCCTGGGGCTCCGGCTGGGCACCGATGCCAGTGGCGTGGCCATCTATGCGCCGGACGACGCAACATTCAACCGGCCCGCCACCCCGCAGGAATTTGCAGCACGGTATGCGCATGCGATCGCCAAGAACAACGCCTGGACCCAGAATGTGAGCCTGAGCGCCTATGGCGACCTGCTGGAATTGCCTGCCGGCCCGATTTCTGCCGCCAGCGTGGTGGAATGGGGTAATCAGGGTTATACCAATCGGCAGGACAAACGTTACAACGACAAGGTGTTCTATAACCGAGGGCCGTTTGAAGATGTAGGCGGGACACGTTCCCGTTATGCCATCGCCGGCGAACTCAACATCCCCATTGCCAAGCCGTTGAAGGCGACACTGGCCGGCCGTTACGATCACTACAGTTTTGCCGACCGCAGCGACAACAAGCTCACCTACAGTGCCGGGCTGGAATTGCGACCACTCAATACCTTACTGTTCCGTGGTAATTACGCCACCAGTTTCCGCGCGCCGGACATGAACTATATCTATCAATCCAGTACAAAAGGCTATTATTCGTCGTCCACCGACCACTATCGCTGCAAGCAGGCCAATCAGCCCATTGCCAAATGCGACTTCGCCAACGTTTCCCCTGGAGTCAATTATGTTCAGACCGGCAACAAGGAACTGAAATCGGAAAGCGGCAAATCAATGGGCCTTGGGTTGGTCTGGTCACCCACCAACAGCTTTGATGTCACTGCCGATTACTGGCGCATCACCATTGACGACCTGGTGACCAATCTGGACAGCGATCGTATCCTGCGAACTGAAGCAGATTGCCGGACTGGCGTGGAATCACCGGACTCTGCCCTGTGCATCGATACCCTGCGCCGGGTACGTCGCAACCCACCCAATGCCGTGCAGGGGCCGAATGAGGTTGTCGAGATTCTGAACAACCCGATCAACGCCGCCATGGAAAGCACCAGTGGATTCGATCTGGGCGGTACTGTCCGCTGGAAGCTTGACAATCTGGGCAGCTGGACCTGGAAAACTCAATACACCAAGGTGCTGACACACAAATACAAGCAGTTCCCAACGGATGCCGAGCAGGATCAGCTGCATGCAATGGACAACAGCGACTGGCCAGACAAGCTGATCACCGGTCTGGGCTGGTCACACAAGGATTGGTCGTCCAATGTGCAACTGACGCGCTATGGCCGCATTCCCGACGGCAGCGAGACGGCATATCTGTCGCGCACGACACTGACCAACCTCAGCGTGGGTTACCAGTTCAACAAACAAAGCCGTGTCACAGTCATCGTCAACAACCTGTTCAACCGCATCAAGCATGATCCTTCGGAAGGCTGGCCGTACTACCCCGTGGGCAGCTACAGCCCTCATGGGCGGACCGCATGGCTTGAGGTGAACTACCACTTCATTTGATACAACCACATATCTGCCAGCCCACGCCAACTCGTGGACTGGCTTCCTCCAGCGAGCGACGGCCATATACCGTTTCCAGTTTGCCTCTCCGCCATCTGCCGTCTAAGCTCAAACTGCTGTCAAAAGGGAGCGCTGCCCAGCCTTAAAACCTGATTAAGATCTGTCGTGAGCGGCCGCCAGCGGGGTGAAGCGCAGCGCAAAAATCGGAATGTATGGGTGATACATGAGGATTTTGAGCAGCACATGAACCTGATCGCGGTCGTACAATGACACATTGAACAGGTTCTAACAGGCAAAGGGGTGGCGACTAATTCACTCAAAGGTTCGACCTGTTCGATTGAGGAATAATGATGAAATCCTTCCCGCTGTTGTTTGCCCTGATTACCGCCCCCGCCTTTGCAGAAAACCTGGTGATCACCACTGAAGACTACCCACCGTTCAATATGACGGTCTCTGGCAAGATCTCCGGCATTTCGACTGAAACTGTCGAGGAAATGGCCAAACGGGCTGGTGTGGGTATCGCCATTTCGCTTTACCCGTGGGAGCGGGCCTACAATATGGCCCAGCAGGATGGCAAAACCTGCGTTTACTCCACCACCCGTACGACACAGCGCGAATCCTTGTTCAAGTGGGTTGGCCCACTGGTGAACAACAACTGGGTGCTGTATGCAAAGGCAGATGCCAAAGCAGTTGGCAAACTGGAAGATACCAAGGCCGCCAAGATTGGTGGCTATCGTGGTGATGCCATTGCCAACTTCTTGAAAGAAGGCGGGTATAAAGTTGAAGAAACCAACAATGACAGCCAGAACCCTGAAAAGCTATTGGCCGGCCGCATCGACTATTGGGCCACAGGAGAACAACTGGGCGCCCACTTGGCCAAACAGAAGGGCATCACCGGCATCAAGCCGGTCTTGACCTTCAAGGAGACTCAAATGTATCTGGCTTGCAACAAAGGTGTGCCCGATGCCGTTGTCACCAAACTCAATGACGCACTGAAAGCCATGGTCAGTGACGGTACTGTGGCCAAGATCGGCAAAAAATACCAGTAGACCTCGGGGGTGGGCTTTGCCCCACCCCTGTATCAGTATCAGCACAATGATGACATCACTCCTTACCCAGCAATCCGACGACAGCCCGCTCGACTCCGATGCGATCCATGGCTACCTTGACCCGGAAGATACCGACTACCAGGCCGACTCTCTGCAGTTTGTCTGCCGCGCCCAAAACGACCACGCCACACTGTGGGTGTGGCAATATCGAGACCACGCCAATCAACCCAGCCTGCTTGTCATTCGACGAGCACAAACCGCCACCCGTCCCAGCGACTTCATGCTGGCCTGTGGCGAATGGCCAGATCCTGACGCCTCCCAGCCTGAACTGGTCGACATGCTGTTCAAGTTCACCAACTGAGTACACCCTGTTTGTGCACCCTCCCCTCGACGCAGTAAAATGACTGGTTCTGCATTCAATAACGATAGTGTGGTTGGTACATGTTGGTTCTTGGTATTGAAACATCCTGTGATGAAAGCGGCATTGCACTGTATGACACGCAGCAAGGCTTGCTGGCACACCGCCTGCACACCCAGATGGCCATGCATGCCGAGTATGGTGGTGTTGTGCCGGAACTGGCCTCGCGAGACCACATCCGCCGGGTGTTGCCATTGACTGAAGAATGCCTGAAAGCTGCTGGTAAAACCTTGCAGGAACTTGACGCCATCGCCTACACCGAAGGCCCGGGCCTGGCCGGCGCGCTGCTGGTAGGTGCCAGTGTGGCCAACGCGCTGGCCTTCGCACTGAACAAACCTGTCATCGGGGTCCATCATCTGGAAGGTCATCTGCTGTCGCCATTACTGGCCGATCCAGCCCCAGCCTTCCCCTTCATTGCCTTGCTGGTATCAGGTGGGCACAGTCAGTTGATGGAGGTTACCGGTGTCGGACAATATGCCTTGCTGGGTGAAACGCTGGACGATGCAGCCGGCGAGGCTTTCGACAAGACCGCCAAGCTACTCGGATTAGGTTACCCTGGTGGGCCCGCATTATCCCGGCTGGCGGAACAGGGTGACCCCAAACGCTTTACCCTGCCCCGACCCATGCTGCACTCGCCGGATCTGGATTTCAGCTTTTCCGGCCTGAAGACCGCCGTGCTGACACTGGTACGAGGGCAAGGTGAACTGGACAATGTTACCCGTGCCGATATCTGTGCTGCCTTTCAGGAAGCCATTGTGGAAGTGCTGGTCGGTAAATCACTGAAAGCATTGAAAACCACCGGTCACAAACAGCTGGTGATTGCAGGTGGCGTGGGCGCCAACAAACAGTTGCGGCAAAAACTGGATGAAGCCGCACAGCGGCGCAAATTCAAGGTGTTCTATCCACCACTGGAATTTTGTACCGACAATGGGGCAATGATTGCCTTTGCCGGTGCACAACGTTTGGCTCAAGGCGTGATTGGCCTCGGTAGTTTTGGCGTGAAGCCACGTTGGGACCTGGGTAGCCTGGGTACGCCCGTCCAACCCTGATCAAACAGACATGCCATCACCGGGGAGACCAAGGCACCGCCCTCCCCTACCGCTTACGAATCAACGCGACGCAACACCCAACGTCGAATCGGCATCCCCTCAATGGCCTCTTCCATCTGCAAGCCATGCAATGCGGCTTCCTGTTTGAGATCAAACTGATGCCAGGATTCAACAAAGGGCTCGAATACCCGATGAGCCAGCAGCCTGAAATAGACCCCTCGCCAACCATAGCACCGCCAAAGTGCCAATGCCGATTGCCGTAACTGAATCGGCGATGGCTCAGCCAGCACCAACAAACCACCGGGCTTGAGTACCCGTGCGATTTCGGCCAATGCTTGTCGGATATAGCTTGGTGGCACCTCGTGAAACACAAATACCGCGGACATGCCATCAAAACGCGCATCCGGATAGGGTAGACGCTCCATCACCCCCTGCCGCACCTTGATTTCCGGGAACGTACAAGCTGCATGCCGTAACAGATAAGGGGACGGATCCAGTCCATGCACCTCTGGTACACCTTGCCGATGGATGGCTGCAGCAGTTTTGCCACCGGCACAACCCAGATCCAGTACCGACTGACAACCCGACAGTTGACCAGCCACCCAGTGCCGCACCGGCTGTACCAGGTTTAACATCGACAGGTCGAAACCAGTCAGGTAGCCATGCGACAAACGGTTGGAGTAGTTTCCGTTCGGCATGTTGTGAAACTCCAGCAACACATATTTGGGAATCACCTCAGCACCCGGCAGATCAGCCGGAATAGCCACCTTTTGCCGACGTCGGAAGGTATGAGCTACCAACTGTAACCAAGTCAGGGGATTGTGAAAATTGAGCTGGTCTGGCCAGGCATCAGGCAATTGAATCGTGGCCCAGTCAACTTCAGGGCTGAGGTACTGTGGGGCGTTTTGGTCCATGGCACAACATCAAATCAAATTCACGTCTGTAACGGGCTTGCAAGAGCGCTGCAGCATAATCAGGCCAGCAGATTCACGCAAGTCACGGCCTTCCGGTGAGGTCCATATGACAACGGAATCATCATCGCCTAGGTACCTGACACACCATCCAACTTGTCAGCCTTGCGACGGATGGCCGAGCTATCCTGTTTGTTAGGCCGCGATGCTTGCATCTTCTGCAGGCGTTTGCGGATTTCATCGGAATCCATCCAGATATCTTCTCCCTTCAAGATAGCGACAATTTCCTCACTCGTCAGAAAAGGCTCGCATACCCGGTGCATGACTTTCTCAAACCATTTGCCAACAGCCATCACTTGGGCATGCTGCTCATTCCCCTTGCCGATAAAACTGCTCGAATAGTTATGAAACATCAACTGGCAATTATCGTGTACCGCAATTTCGTCCCCTGCCAGAAAGATCAGCGCGCCCATCGAATAGGCCTTGGCCTCCAGCACTGTCGTTACACAGGCCTTTGACAGGTGCATGTTATTGATCAATTGCAAACCGGTGTCAAAATCCCCTCCCGGGGTATTCAAATGTAGATAGATCAGATCATTTTCGGTGGCATTACGCAGCGTATTGAATAATTCTGTGTAATGTATAGGCGGCAGGATTTCATCCAATAGGTAATAAGAAATCTGACGAACGATCGCCTGATTTTCGTAGCGGACATAGGGCACCACCAACTGTTCTTCTACCGCAGTGCCTTCATCCGGGCCAGTCATATTGTTCATGCGTATTTACTCCTTCAATGTGAAGTATAGGCGGTGACACCACGTTTGAACTTGCGCCAACGCAAATCTATTCATCACCGAGGGAGGCTGTCATCGGTACGGCCAAACAGGCAGCATGGGAACGCAGTACCGATCAACCATGAAAAATGGGGCCAACGCCCCATTCTCACTGCATTCATGTCAGCCAGCACTCACTCGCTCTGGTAATCTGGATTTTTACCTGTAATGCCTTTGTAGAAGGCCTGAATCTCTGCCATGTCTTTTTCGACATTCCCTGTTGGATAGAACACTGGCCCGAATCCGCCAACCTTCTCCTTGAAATCCAGAAATGCCAGCACAATTGGTACTTGCGCCCCGACCGCAATATGGTAGAAGCCAGTCTTCCAGTAGCGAACTTTGCTGCGTGTACCTTCTGGTGGAATCGTCACCACCAGCCGGTCTGACCGGTTATAGACATCCACGATCTGCTGGACCAGATTATTGGATTTCGAACGGTCCACCTCAATCCCACCCAGCCAGCGCATGATCGGCCCCAGCGGCCCACGGAACAGGCTGTTCTTGCCCATCCAGTAGATTTTTGCGTGGGAAGCAAAACACAAACCCAGCGTTACCGGAAAATCCCAATTACTGGTATGTGGCGCAGCAATCATCACATATTTGGGCAGGTCCGGGAACTTGCCCTGCAGGCGCCAACCCGCCAGCTTCAGCATGACAATCGAGATCCAGGCAAACAGCGTACGAATAATCGGCGTATCGAAAATGGTGTAATGCATATTGTGATGATCAGTATGGGTGGGGTGGGATGCAGACCAGAACATGCAGGACCGCGACCACATCACATGTCGGATACATGTACGTTGCCACCAGCAGGCTGCTTTCAGGAAGACATCAAAGAAAAATCAAGGGGTTGGACTATATCTGAATTTGCCTTGCGGGTAAATGCCCACCCCATACCCTCCCAGCAT